>NZ_JADQAH010000011.1:0-78934 GCF_022129225.1 Psychrobacter sp. Ps7
ACCATCAATATCACTGAGGCAGAATGACCTTTTTTAAGTGCCACACCTGCCATCGTAAATGCTAAGGTGATTTTGCTTGGATTTGATTCACTATTATCAAATAACGTACCGACATAATCCGTCGTGTTAGCCATATTATTCTCCTTATAAGACTGTTTTAATTAGATAGTATTTAGTTGAGCTGAGTATGATGCTCACTACTATCCTAACATTTAATATATATATTTATATAATGTATTGTTAGGAAATAGTAGTTATAAGGTTAACTGATTGTGAATAGGTGTTTGTGACTTATGAATAAAGCTGAATAATAAATGCTAACTTTGCGGTGGCCACGGACGATCAGCATCACTGATGATCCATTCTGCCACATAGCCACTCGGTGGCAACTGCCAATCTGCTTGCCCCAATGAGGCTAGTACACGTGCTGTTTCTATCACCTTACCTTTTTCAGTTACGCCCGTCCGCAGTAGCGCAGAGGAGCAAGGTTTGCCCTTTACCCACATCGACTGCTCGATATATATCCAACGCTCATCAAAGCCGACGATATGCGTTTTCATGGTGACCTTATCAAAAGCGCGAATGCGTTTGCGATATTGGATGGTACTGCCAGCGACGACCAAACCCCAACGCTGCTTGAGCAGTTGACGTCCAAGCCCGCTACGCACCGCGAAGTCAGTACGACCCATATCAAAAAGGGTAAGTACGCGACCATTATTCATCTCTAAGAAATTATCAATATCTGTCAGACGACAGCGAAAGCTAATCTCGCTGGTATCTTTAAACGTTAAGGTATTGCCTTTTTTGACTTGTAGCGCGGCGTGGGCGATGGTGCTAGCATAACGGATAAAGGGATACATAGTGCAATCTCAAAAGAGTAAAAGGTAAAGTGAGTATTTTTATTTTAGGGCTTATTAGATGCTACACCGATATGATTAAAATAAGCGCTCACAGTTTCAGGTATCCAGTTGATATCAAATCTTGATTTTTTATAAAGATGCGGTGACTTGTCTTTATCAGAGTGATAACGAATAAAACCCACATGCCCGCCATGCTCAGTGTCTAAAATAGTGACACTGTCAGACACATCGTTTGGCGTGGCGGTAAAACCAAGGAAAGGGTCGTCTTTGGCACTAATAAGTAACAATGGTTTCGTTACTTTTATCAAATAAGGCAGGGCTGATGAGGCTTGATAGTAGTGGTTATTAGAGCGGTAGCCGTGACGCGGCGCGGTAAAGATATCGTCAAAGTCACTGATGCGATTGACCGCTTTGATCGAGTCAATCTCCTCTTTACTGATGTCATTGGCTAAGGCTTTTTTGATAATCGGGTTGAGCAAATAAGGGGTGTAAATTCGATGGCTCAAAAAGCTGTGCATACTAAGCGCCGCCGATGACATATCAACGGGAGCGGAGATGACCACAGCGCCTTGGCAGATTGCTTTATCACCATATTCGCCCATGTATTTCGCCAAAGCATTGCCGCCCAGTGATACCCCAACCGCATAAATATTGGCGTACTGCTGACTTAGGTTTTGCAGCGCGTGATGCACTTCATCCGTGTCACCCGCGTTATAAAAAACCCGACCATTAGCAGGAATGCCGCCACAACTGCGGAAGTGCGCCACCACAAAGTGCCAGCCTTGCGCATGTATTTGATGCGCCAAAGCACGTGCATAATGGCTGTCGCTACTGCCTTCCATACCGTGGAATAGCACGATTAATGGCGTTTGCTCACGTCCGCCATTTTCTACGGTGGCGATAGAATGCGCATCATAAAAGTCATAAGCAATATCACTTTCATCCAACGAGTCTTTTTCGACCACACGGCGATAAGTGGGCGCTTTAGGGGCAAAAAACTTAGGCAAGATGCTTTGCAGATGCGGATTGGTCAGCCAAAAGGGCGGTTTAAAAGGCGCTGGAGAGAAGGGTTGGCTCGGTTTTGAAGTTGGCGAATTTGAGGTTGGCATAAAGGTATCTTATTTAATGGGCGTTAAAATCATCTTTAACAATCAGTGCCTTATCATACCCATGACAGTTATCAAAACCAATAAGATTTAGTGAATGCTCAGTGAACGCATGGTTACTCATTTGTTTTTTGCGATTCATCTAATACTCGTCCATCCATCGCTAGACGTTCTTTTAAATGGTCGATATCTGCCTCAGCAACCGTCACGGTCAATGTCACTTGTTTACTATAAGCGACATCATCGATACTGCCACCTAAGCTATCGACGATATAACGACATTGTGCTTCGGTCGCAAACTCTGCCATTATCTGCACTTGCGCCATCGGCACATAAGGCAGCAATATCATCTGGTCGACGACTGCTTGCGCTGCGCCTGCATAAGCACGGGTTAGACCGCCTGCGCCCAGTTTAATACCACCAAAATAACGCACGACGATAATAATGACGTTACCGATCGCTTTATGCTGCAACACATTTAATATAGGTCGCCCTGCCGTACCATTCGGTTCACCATCATCATCAAAGCCAGCACTGGTGGTGTTATTGGGATCACCAATGATATATGCCCAGCAGTGGTGGCGCGCATCGGCATATTGCTCACGTAGTTGTTCCACGTGAAACATTGCCTGCTCACGCGAGGTTACAGAATAAGCGTAAGCAATAAACTCGGATTTTTTAATTTCTAAGCGCGCAGTGACAGCGCGTTTTAGCGTTTGATAGCTCATATTTCATCAGGTCTAGGTTGGATATGGTAAACTTGTCTAACTTTCACTGTCGTCCATATTGGGTGCAGTGTTCATTTAATTTTTTATTATAGTACCACTTCTGACCCATGAAGATAGCGGACAAGCTCAGTGTGAATGCTGGTGTCGTTAGCTGCTACGGTAAAGTAGGTATCATCAAACGAATGGTAGGCAATATATGCGTCTAGATAAATTTTTGAGTAAAGCCACTGAGCTATCGCGTAAAGAATCCAAAAAAATTCTGCACGCTGGTGAAGTGACGGTAAATGATCAGGTCATCAAAGACCCAGGCGTCCACGTCGATGTGGTCAATGACGACGTGATTTGGGCAGGCGAGCCATTATCGGTCGCTGCGGGCAGTCGTTATATTCTATTACATAAGCCTGAAGGCTTTGAATGTACGCTAAAAGTGAAAGAGCATCCAATTGTCACTGAGCTGATTGCGGTGCCAGAGCTTGGTAGTTTGCGCATTGCAGGGCGTCTCGATGTTGATACGACCGGCGCATTATTGATGAGTGATGATGGTAAATGGTTGCACCGTGTCACCAGCCCTAAGCATGAACATGCCAAAATTTATGAGCTGACTTTAGCAGATGCGATGGATGAAGCGGCGCAAGCCAATGCCGTCAAAGAAGTCGCTGAAGGCATCCTTTTAGAAGGCGACCACGAAGAAACAAAACCTGCGGTTCTCGAATTCATTGACGAGACGCATGCGCGTTTGACGCTTGAGCAAGGTAAATATCATCAAGTAAAACGGATGATGGGTTACTTTGGCAATCGAGTGGTTGAGCTGCATCGCGCCAGTGTCGGTCATATTACTTTGGAAGGATTAGAGAAAGGCGACAGTCGCTTTTTAACACCTGAAGAAGTCGCTAAGTTCTAAGTTTTTCATCTTGAAATGAACTCGCAAGCACTTCTTTACAATCAGCAGCCACTCAACAGTGTGCTGCTTTTTTTGACCGTAGTGTTTGACCATGGTTTTTAACTGTAGTTTTTATCTATCACTTTTACCCTGTTATGTCTCGCGTGCACACTGTGTTGCCTATCTCTTAAAGCTCAGTAGCAGTTTTGCAAAATTGAGCCGTTAAACCTTTGCAAAAGTGTTCCTTGTGCTAAAGTCTGCCTATCTTTTTTTAATCTATTTTTTTACATAATATCGTTATCTTTATTAAAAGTAGCTATTGTTAGAAACCGATATTGTTAGAAGCGAGTATTATTAGAAACGGCTATTCTTAAGATTGAGTGTTGTTAAAATTAAAAGTTATTAAAAATCGTTGTTACTGAAACGAGCTGTTATTAAAAGCTGTTTTTGTTAAAACCAGATAGGACCGTCTCTGTGAAATCATCTCTATTAAAATCTGCCAGTTTAATTGGCGCCATGTTATTGGCAACCACCGCCTGTGCCCAGTCTAGTGATACTGCCGCTACTGACCAAAAAGCTAGCCAGAGTACTCAAAATACAAAAGCTGCTGGCACTGTTAGCAAGTCTGTTGACAGTCGCTTGCGCCAATTGCTTACTCAGGCAGGGATCAAAACACAAATTAGCTCTATTGTGCCGTCCAACTTGCCCAATATGTATCAAGTCAATTTGGCGGGGCAGTTGCCTTTGCATATCACTGAAGATGGCAAATATGTCATTCAAGGCGAGCTACAAAAGAATCCAAGCAATCGTGTAGTTACCAAGACACCAGCGCGTAGCACCAGTGCGCAGGCAGGCAAACCTGTCAGTGCGAGTGTCAAAGCTGATATATTGGCAAATATGGATGCGCTAAAAAATATGAGCACTAAGACGCCATTTTTTTATACCGCAGTGCCAGGCGTGATTTGGGGTGCGACATTAGAAGGCGTGCCTTTTTTACTATCGGATGATGCGCAGTATATTACCGATGGTGAGATATCAGTGATTGAAAATGGTCAGTTTATCGGGCTCGATGAGGAGTTTGAAAAGCGTAAAAATCAGTCTGTGTTTGCAACTTTAGATGAAAGCCAGCTGATTAATTATCCAGCGACCGACCCTGAGAGAGCGGTTATTTATGTAGCCAATGATGTCAACTGTCCTTATTGCCGTCGCTTGCATCAACAGCTACCGATGCTTAATGCCAAAGGTGTGACGGTTAAAACCATTGGTTATCCGATATACGAGCAGTCCCCTGAGCAAATGCGTGGCATTTGGTGCCAAGGTGACGAGGACAGCCGTCGTAAAGCTTTTGATAAAGCAATGTTGCAGGGTGAGATGACACCGGCACCAGCAAGTTGTACAGCCGATCATGTGACGCCCAATCGCGAAAAAGCGGCAGGGCTTGCGGTGATGGCAACGCCTGCTATTTACCGTGAAGATGGCGTGTTGTTTCAAGCGAGCTTTGAGAGTCCTGAGTTTTTAGAATTTTTGGGCGTACAGTAGCTCACATAGATGTTTAATAAAGTTATGAATAAAAAATGTGTTAAGAGATGATATTCCTTAATATTGATAAAAAAACCGCCACATAAGTAATCTATGTGGCGGTTTTTTATTGCCTCTAACCGTTAGGGGTAGCAAGTCTATTGTGGCAACACGATATCAACGATTTTCCAATCAATTAAGCCGTTACGCTGCATCTCGATGGTGAGCGGATAACCTTTTACCTGACCGCTAATAGTGAAGCAATTAATACCACAATAGCCCAATGTTGGCTTGTCACTGTCCGACCCTTGCGCTACCTGTTGCTCCAGTTCAGCGGCTTGTTTTTCCATGATTTGCTGCATTTGGCTTTTGACCACTGCATCTACATCACCGCGCTGGATGATAATATTTTGAATCAAATTTTTGAGATCGACTTGATTACTGGCGATTGCCCATGCAGCGGCCAGTTCTTTGGTCGCGGTGTTAGCCTGACCTTGGGTATCGATAACTTTTTCGATATTTTGTGGCGTGATAGCACCATCCACCGCCTGCGTGATAAAGCTATTGGCGGCTTGGGTCAATGGCTCGCCGCCCAACTCAGCGACCAATGGATAATTGGCCATAGTCGCCGTAAACTGACTGGTGAGTTGGTTTTGGATACTAGGTCGCACCTGCTCATAGTCGATCGCTGCGGCGATGGTCGCGCCGTCTTTGGCATCGTAGGCATTTTTAAGCTGATAAGCGCTGTAATAGGGCGAGCCTGCATAGACAGCGACGGCAATGACGATTAATAAAATAATCAGCTTCTTCATAAAAATCAAACCCTTATCGCAAAACAAAAACGTAATGATGGGCAGATTTAATACTGGTGAGTATAAATCTAAAACCCCAAAAATATAGCGATAAATATTAGCATGGCTGAGCCTTTTTAAGGTATGAAAACCTTTGTTCATTCCTTAATAAAACCTTTTTGTATGGCCAAGCGCACTATAGTGGATACTTTCCCTGCCTAAGCGCTTGATAAATCGCCATAGCATCTCCATAAATAGCGCAAACTTTTAATAATTGATTTGGCTAAGCAGCATCCCGCCGTATTCGCTTGTAAGATTCATAGCAGTATCACCTATTTTCTCTCACTATTTATGATGTTTCATGTGAAACCTTTGAGTGCCATAGTGAGTCGTATTAAGGTGGTGGTTGACTAGAACTACTGAATCGACTGTCCGGTGGACTGTAAAGACGATAGGAGAGCCCATGAGTAAGCGCGATTTTTATGAAGTATTAGGTGTGAGCAAGACCGCTGAAAGCAAAGAAATTAAGCGAGCTTACCGTAAGCTGGCTATGAAATATCACCCTGACCGTAACTCTGATGATCCAGATGCTGAGGATAAATTCAAAGAAGCATCCATGGCTTACGAAGTACTAAGCAGCGAAGAGAAGCGCTCTGCTTACGATCGCATGGGTCATTCAGCCTTCGAAAATGGTATGGGCGGCGGCGGCTTTGGCGGTGCAGGTGGTGGCAACTTCCAAGACATTTTCGGTGATATCTTCGGCAACTTCGGCGATATCTTCGGTCAGCAGCGTGGTGGTGGCGGTGGACGTTCGCGCCGTGGTTCTGATTTGCGTTATGTGATCGAGCTGACTTTAGAAGAAGCGGTACGTGGCAGCAAAAAAGAAATCAGTTTTACGGCACCTGCGCCGTGCGATACTTGCGATGGTAAAGGGGCAAAAAATGCCTCTGATATCGTGACTTGTCAGACCTGTCATGGACAAGGTCAAGTACGTATGCAGCAAGGATTTTTTGCCGTTCAGCAGGCTTGCCCACATTGCGGCGGCACCGGTAAACAAATCAAAAATCCGTGCTCTGACTGTCACGGTAATGGCGTTAAAGACAAATCACGTACGCTAGAAGTGTCTATCCCAGCGGGTGTTGATGATGGTGATCGCGTTCGTCTAGCAGGCGAAGGCGAAGCGGGCGGCGCGGGTGTACAAAACGGCGACTTATACGTTGAAGTACGGGTAAAACCGCATAATGTCTTTACCCGTCAAGGGGCTGATCTCTATATGGATGTACCTGTGAGCATCACCGATGCGGCACTAGGTAAAGAGGTCGAAATTCCAACCCTAGATGGCAAAGTAAAAATCAAGGTTGCAGAAGGCACGCAAAGTGGTAAGTTGCTGCGTGTGCGCGGCAAAGGCGTGACGCCAGTACGCACCACCATGAAAGGTGACTTGATTTGCCGTGTGGTTATCGAAACCCCAGTGAACTTAACTCGCGAGCAAAAAGACCTGTTGCGCCAGTTCCAAGATACGCTTGACGGTGATAGCAAGCATCAGCAGTCGCCACATAAGAAGTCATTCTTTAAAAAGATTGGCGACTTATTTGATTAACTGAGTTGTTTTAATCATCCGTTTGGTTAAATGACTAGATACAAAACCCCCAGTGTTTCACATGAAACACTGGGGGTTTTTATTGACGTTATAAAAAACCATTCAGGTGGTGATATTTGCTAAACTTAGCATCATAACATTTAAAACCTTTCTTATTAATATAGAGCTTTTAGGGTAAACATATGAGCCAACAGATAACAGCGCAAGAAAATACAAATAAACAAGCCATCAAAGTCGGGGTGATTGGTGCTGGTGGTCGTATGGGGCGTATGCTAATAGAAGCGGTACAAGACAACTCGCAAACGACATTAAATGCCGCGATAGAACGTCAAGGTTCAAGCCTTGTCGGCGCGGATGCTGGCGAAGTCGCCGCTATCGGTCGCTTAGAGGTGCAAATTGTCGATGATTTAAAAGTTGTCATTAATGACATCGATGTACTGATTGACTTTAGCTTGCCTGATGCTACTGAGCAAAATATGCAGATTTGCGCTGAAAACAATGTCGCGATGGTTATTGGGACGACAGGATTCAATGAGCAGCAAGAGCAAGTATTGGCAAAAGCCAGCGAGAAAATTGCGATTGTCTATGCTGGTAACTACTCAACAGGCGTTAATCTGTCATTAAAGTTACTCGGCATGGCCGCGAAGGCATTTGGCGAGGATGCCGATGTAGAAGTCATCGAAGCACACCATAAGCATAAAATCGATGCGCCATCAGGCACAGCATATATGATGGCAGAAGCCGTCGCAGAAGCTCGTGGACAGAATCTAAAAGACGTCGCTGTTTATGGCCGCGAAGGACAGACGGGCGAACGCAAAGCAGGTACTATTGGTATTCATGCCATTCGCGGCGGTGAAATCATTGGCGATCATACCGTGATGTTTATTGCCGATGGTGAGGTGGTTGAAATTACCCATCGTGCCCGCGCGCGTATGACTTTTGCTGCGGGTGCTGTACGTGCCGCTATTTGGGTTATCAAACAAGAAGTTGGGCAATATAATATGCAGGACGTGTTGGGTTTAAATGACTAGTTTTTGAGCAAGTAAGGTTTGAGTGATTAGAGTTTATTGCTTGCCGTTTGCTGCTTTATGGTTGCTGAGGATAGCTTATTGATAAAGTGGAATGACGGTTAGGAGTCAAGCATGGATAAGTTTAGCAAGAATCTAATAGCGAGTTTTAGTCGCGGTGTAGCTGTTGTTATGGGTGCCAGAAGTATCAAATCTGCCAACAGCGTCAAGACACTCAAACCTAGAAAAAGTACGCTTTACGGTAGCCAAATAGCATTTGCCCTCAATTTGACGGTAGTGCCAATAGTCGCACAAGCAGCTACTTTTCAAACCTACGTCATTGATACCTATGGCGGTGATGCATTATTACCTGCTGTTCGTCAGCAACTGAATAATAGTCGTGACGGTGGTACGGTTACTACCTATCAAGACAAGTTAGTGTTGCATACGACAGCCGCTAACTATCAGGCGGTACAGCAGTTATTGACTCAGATTGACGGTCAGCCACAGGCATTGACGGTCGCTGTGCGTGTTGGCAACAATAGCAGCGTCCAAGGTAATATTCAGCAAGGGCAGGTCATTGTTAGCAACCTTGGTATTCAAGGGTCAGGGATTATTCATCAGAGCAATAGCCAACAGCAAACAAATAATTTATACCAAGTACAAACCTTGTCAGGTAGTGCCGCCAGCATCAGTACAGGGACGCTTTATGCGCTGAATCAAACCTCTGATGTAAATAGTTATACAAATTATAAAAGTCCCTCAGTACAGATTGTCATTCAGCAGCAGGTATTGCTACCAACGACGCAAGGCATCACGGTTACGCCAAAATTATTACCGACTGGTCAAGTCGAAGTAACCTTGTCACAAGTTGAAGAAAAACTCGCACGCTCCTATTCAACTTCTCAGAAAAATAGTAATCATGCCATTCAAGGTCAACGATTAGACACGACCATTATTATCCCACGTAATCAATGGATAACTATCGGACAAATCTCTCAAAGTAGCCAAAATCAACGCGCAAGTTATGGTAGCAATCGTGTCATTGATAGCACTAAAAACACACCAATTTGGATAATGGTGCAGTAGCCTTGCATCAATTACTATTATCTTTGGTATAAAAAAGCGCGATACTGTAATGAGCAGTATCGCGCTTTTTATCGATAATAATCTATTACAGATTAGTCAACGTAGATCACTTCTAACGGTGGAAAACCATTGAACTCAATAGATGAGTACGAGTTAGTATAAGCACCCGTGGTCAACCAAAAGATTTTATCACCAATCTCTAGCTCTTCTGGCAATTGATAGCCCGCTTCTTCATACATGATATCGGTCGAATCACAAGTAGGACCTGCCAGTACCACAGTGCCTTTGCTGGTGGATGTTTCCATCTTAGGCGTATAAACCGGATACTTGATGGCCTCTCCCAATGTCTCGATTAAGCCTTGGAATAAGCCCACATCGGTATAGACCCAACGCGTTAAATCCGTGTGCGACTTACGCGAGATAAGCACCACATCACTGACCAATACGCCCGATCCACCAACCAATGAACGACCTGGCTCAAGGATAATCTCAGGCATGTCCTCTTCACTATAGTCGTCTGTCAAATAACGAGTGATCTCTTCAGCGTAGACTTTTATAGGGTTCACTTCACTGATATAGTTGGCTGGAAAACCGCCACCCAAATTGATCATTTGTAGCTTAATATCTTCTTCGTTTTTCATCCAGTCAAACATGTATTTGACCTTGGCTAGCGCATCATCCCAAGCGGCAACGTCCTTTTGCTGACTACCGACGTGGAATGAGATGCCATAAGGCACTAGACCCAAATCACGAGCTTGAATCAACAGCTCAATCGCCATATTGGGATGACAACCAAACTTACGAGACAATGGCCATTCAGCGGTCTCAGAGCCTTGTACTAAGATACGCACAAAGATTTTTGAACCAGAGGCGTGCTTGGCAATATTTTTTAGATCCGCTTCTGAGTCGGTCGCATACAAGTCAATACCTTTTTCAAAGGCATATTTGACATGCTCCGCTTTTTTGATGGTATTGCCATAAGAGATACGCGATGGCTCAACGCCGCAGTCTAGTACGCGATCAAGCTCATAGATGGAGGCACAATCAAAGTTCGAACCAAGATCAGCAAGCAAGTTAATCACTTCAACAGCAGGACTGGCTTTCATTGCATAATGGATTTTAGCATTGGGAAAAAACCCAACCATTTCGTGATATTTGGTTTTGATACGGCTAAGGTCCACGACCAAAAATGGCGTCTCGCGACCTTCAGCAGCTTGAGTGAATTTCTGCCAGCCGGCAGGGTCAAAATATTGGTCAATTTTGATCATGGTCATGGTAGGAAACCTTTAATAAAGACAGTAGGTGTTAAAGAGTAAATGCTCGCATCACGTCATTGTCATCTCACATTAGTGTCATCACGCATCTCACAGGTGATAAAACCTTGCGTCCATGCTGATTAAATGACGTAAAAATAGCTTAGATAATGAATGGGCTAAGAATGGCTGGGCTGTGGCTGTTTATCCGCCGTTTGTTCACTTTGTTTTTCGCGTATTTTAACGATTTTACGCACTTTATCGCGAGCACGAGTTTGCTTGAGACGTGATAGGTAATCGACGAATATGACCCCATTTAAATGATCCATTTCATGTTGGATACATACCGCGAGTAAGCCTTCTACTTCTTCATCGATTTTTTGACCATTCTCATCTAAGGCTTCAATACGCACTTTATTCGGGCGCTCAACACTGTCATAGACTTCAGGTACGGACAAACAACCTTCTTCATAGGGCTGTTTCTCTTCCACCAATGGTGTCACCTTTGGGTTGATAAAAACTCTAGGGCTATTTTTATCTTCAGACAGATCCATGACGATGAGCTGAATATGGCGATCCACTTGGCTTGCCGCCAAACCGATACCTTGTGCCTCATACATCGTCTCAATCATATCAGCGATTAAGGTTTTGATTTCAGCAGTCACTTCCTTAACAGGCGTAGCAATAGTACGCAGGCGCGGGTCTGGGTAATTTAAAATAGGGAGTAAAGCCATAACGCTCACCTCAATGATAGGGATAAAATAGGGTTGATATTATAGGATAAATGGGGACAAAAGTAATGCTTATCAATACTTTCGCACAATTATTGCTTTTTATCATCGTAAAAAATCAAGGAGGTCGCTTTTATTATAGGCATAAAAAAGCCCTGCAATTCGCAAGGCTTTTTGATTTATATAAGCTAGATTAGATGTAATCTGACTTGCATAAGTAGGGTTGCTTTTTAGCAAATTGAGTTTAGTGGATCAAGCCACTTCTGAGTCATTAAAGTCACTTTGTGCAACCAAAACATCTGAGAAAAAGTGCCAAGTTATACGCCACGTTTGCTCATAATCATCTCATAGATAAATAACAGGATGATCGCACCGATTACTGAGAATATCAAACCAGTAAATCCGCCATCAGCATTTATACCGATGAGACCAGCTAAGAAGCCACCTAATAAAGCACCGACGATACCCAATACAATTGTCATTATCCAGCCCATCGGGTCGCTACCTGGCTTGATGGCTCGTGCCAATAAACCTGCAACCAGACCTACAATAATCATCCAAATAAAGCTCATATTATTCTCCTAATTTATTATCATTTATAATAGTTAATCAATTTTGATAAGCTCATTGTAAGCACTGTATAGACGTAAAGGTAAGCGCGAAATGTTACCAGTGTATGAGCTATGTGAGGAAAATCGTAGATTTGCTAATATGCAGGTAGAATAGGTAAATGAAAGGTTACAAAGGTAGTGAAGTCGAAAACGCCGTTTATATATCAAAGCATTTTTGGATATCGACGCTCCCTAATACTGATACTCTCTAATACCGACGTTCCAATAGTAATCGCAATTAATCAGAAAAAGTTGATCATAAAAAAACGTTGCTCATTTATAATAAGCAACGCTCTTATTTGACACCAGAACTAAACCAGCTAGATTGTTTGTTGCGTAGCTTTATTAAGTAGCTTTATTAAGTGGCTTTATTAAGTGGCTTTATTACGTAGCGCAGTTAGTAAACGTTGATGAATACCTTCAAAACCGCCATTCGACATAATCACAATGGCGTCACCCGCTTTTGCGTGTATGTCGATATGCTCGATGATAGCATCGATACTAGAGAGCACCTGTTGGTTGCCCATGTTAGGATTTGCGCTATTGGCATTTTCAATGACTTCTTTTAAACCCCACTCCAGTCCTGTCGGCTCATACCATAAGGTATGATCGGCGAGAGCAGCAGACTCAGCCAAGCTGTCTTGATGAATGCCCATTTTCATGGTGTTACTACGTGGTTCAATAATAGCCCAAATGCGTCTGTTCGCCAGTTTTTTCTTGGCACCATCTAAAGTCGTAGTAATGGCTGTAGGATGATGGGCAAAATCATCAAAGACTAAGATATCATTGACATCGCCAATCAGCTCCATCCGACGTTTAATGCCCGCGAATGCTGATAACGCCGCGCACGCAGTTTTAACACTGACGCCGATGTTATAAGCTGCTGCGACAGCAACCAAGGCGTTATTCACATTATGCATGCCGCTCATCGACCAGTCGACGACGCCTGTGGCTTCTTCATCAGCAACATCAGCCGCAAAACTAACCGCAAATTGACCACCATCTTCGCTGATAAGTTCAGCTTGCCATTCGCTACTATCTTTCACATGCTTATCTTTTGCGTGGGTATTATCTGCCGCTGAATTCAATACTGCGGTCCGCCAAACGGGTGTCCAAACCCCTTTCGCTAACGCCTCCTCTAAGCTGGTGGTCGCTGTGGGCATAATGATTTTGCCCGTGCTTGGAATCATGCGCACCATATGATGGAATTGGGTCTGAATAGCATTGAGATCCGTAAAAATATCCGCATGATCAAATTCTAGGTTATTTAAAATAGCCGTACGCGGACGGTAATGAACGAACTTTGAACGCTTATCAAAAAATGCAGAATCATATTCATCTGCTTCGATAACGAAATAGCCAGTATTTACCGAATCGTCATTATCAATTTTATCCGCACCCAAATAACTGCTGTGAGCGAAGACGTGCTGTAAATGCTCATCAGTGGTATCAACCAGTGGCACACCGCCGATTAAAAACCCAGTGTCGATACCCGCATAGTGCAATATCCAAGCGAGCATAGTCGTCGTCGTGGTTTTACCGTGAGTACCGGCAACGGCTATCACATGACGCGATTGTAATACCTGCTCAGATAAAAACTGTGGTCCTGAAGTATAGCGTAGACCTGTGTCCAGCATATATTCGATGACATCCATACCGCGCTTCATGGCATTACCAACGACGACTAAATCTGGTGCTGGTTGTAAATGCTCTACCAGATAGCCTTGCTCAATGGTCACGCCCGCGTTTTCCAGTTGGGTGGACATCGGCGGATAAACGTTGGTATCTGAGCCCGTGACCGTATGCCCAAGCTCGCGCGCTAGCAATGCCAGTGAGCCCATAAAAGTACCACAAATACCAAGAATATGAATATGCATAGACGTTCCGTACGAGCTTAAATTAAAAGAATAAAAATGGAGCATTATCCCAAAAGTTACCGATATTAACCGTGGTGTATTCTAGGATACGCTCAACCTAATGATCATCAGTCTTGGCTATAGTTAAAATATTATAAATGGCGACGGCGTTAACCGTGCTTCATGCACCAAACGTACTATTGACGTCCGCTTGGCTTACCTCTACTTTATATTGCTTCAACCCTATATTCTGTCACAAAAACAGCATAGGTTCGCCAAATAGCAGCGTCGAAAATAAGCACTTATTGTAAAGTAAACACCGCATGATGACCAATAAAAAACGCCCAGTAAGTAGGCGTTATTAAAAGAATGGTTTGGCTCATTGAGCATCACTATATTCAGAGCACCTAAAATTTAGAGCCTCTAAATGTTTATGCCGCTATTTTATTATTTACGCGACAGGGTATAGTCATTGTTAGGTTTTTTATGTTCATCGATTAAAACAAGATGATTGTCTTGAATATGATACGCTTCAATGTTTTTGTCTTCATAGACAATCGTAATCATATCATTGTCTTGACGATAAACACCAGGCTCAAACAGGGGTGCATTCGGCATTTCGGGGTTATTATCTATACTGGTTTTTAGCACTGAACCATCAGCGAACAAATTCAATGTAATATCAGTGCTATCACAAGATTTACAGGGTACCATGCCACCATAATCGCCCATTAACGTGGCTTGTAACGTGCCATTACCCGGCTCTGAGCGTGTCAGCGATTGATGGGGATGTGCACCGTTACTCGATTGGGCAGCCGCAATCAGCGATTGTCCTTCTGACACTTTATCTAGCTCACTACCCGCATTTAATAGATTGGTCTCTGGCAAGTTCTCTGCGCTAGCTTGTGCGCTGTTCTCTTCTACATGATCGATAGGGGCGACCTTAGTCGTCATACCTTTATCGCCGCTAGACGAGGTACTATCACAGCCGATGAGCAGCACACAGAGGGGCAGCGCTAGCAAACAACGACCACCGCGTTTGAGGATAGTTAGCGTGTTAGAACAAGTAGGCAAAAAATATATCATGGTCACACCAAAAAACAGTTTTTTAATAGTCATTCCAAAGGATTATCGACACTATCGACAACTCAATACGTTGTCAAAAAGGAAAGATAATAGGAATTATAAATGTTTAAATTAGAGTAGAAGACTACGAGACTACAAGTGCCATCTGAGGCTAGGCGGCGAGAAGAAGCTATCGGTAGCCTATCGCCAATCAGTCAACAGTGATGGATATTTAAAACGCTATTTTACCCATCAAAAAGCAAATAAACTGTGTCAAGATATCAAAGGTTAAAGATATCTCTGTGGCCTTTTTGTTATGATAGGTTTAGCCATGAGCTAAGAATAATGGTTTAACATTGATAGATATGACGAACGAAAATTATCGGAGATATTTAATAGTGGCTCATTAAAGAACAGACGTTTAGTAATAAACACGCCTGTTCGTTTGGAAAAATGGATCTAGCAAAAACGAAGGATATAGCAAAAAGCAACGTATGGGCTAATTCGCTATCAAGCAAGGCGGCTAGGGGCAACAGGTCGTAAAATGCGCCATAATATCAACACGTGTACCACCAATAGCAGAATAAATAGAATCAAAGATTGTTCAGGAATACTTAGACCCATAAATGTCCACTCAACAGAGGCACATTCGCCAGAGCCCGCAAAAACTTCTTTAAATACTTGCAAAATCGGTAGCGTATCTAACCAATAATCCAGCCCTGGACCACAAGAAGGTACTTGGTCGGCAGGTAGATGCTGTAGCCAAACATGACGTCCAGCCACGGCGGTCGCCCAACCGATACCTGCTAAGCTACCAAGCCACAATACCAGTCTAACTGCCTTAGATTTAGGGTTGAATAATGCCGCTATCAAAGCAAAACTGCCCATGATTATGAGGCCAATACGCTGAAAAATACACAGTGGGCAAGGCGAAAACCCCATATAGCGCTGTAAAAAAAACAGCGCAAAACTCATACCTATTACGGCTATTATCACCAAAAATATTTGCAAATTGCGGTAAGTGGTCAGCTTTAGCATCGGGCAGTTACTCTTATAAAGTAGTCATCTATACACATTAAGTGGCGGTCAGAATTTAGCAATCAAAGCTTAGCGATATTGCTGTAAAAATTCCATAAAATCTTCAGTTTCGGCTTTTTCAATCTCAGCTTGCTGTAATATTGATTTTTCTGCCAACACTTCATATTTGGCTTGGGTGTTTGGGCTAAGCGTTTGCTGTAACAAAGACTCACGATGCTGCTGCGCCAAGGTAAAGCCAAGCTGCCATAAGCTGCCTAAACGCTGACTATCAGAGTTTACTTGTGCTGAAATAGTCGATTCAGAATGTCCTGCTTTGCCTTGCATTAACGCGACTGCTGCCCGGTAATCGTTGCCGCCATAATGCGCATCAAGTAGCGCGGCAAGTGGTTGCATACGTTCTAAATGCACCAGCATCCAGCTCTCAAGCAGTTGCTCTTCGCCGTTGTTTATAATGTGTAAGCCTTCGCGACGACCTTCGTTTACCACGCGCTCAAGATTGATGGCTAGGGTCTCTTCTTCCTCAGGTAATAGATCAGGTGAGTCGCTCAGCAGACAGTACAGCGCCATGACCTCTAAGAAACAGGCGCTAGATAGACGAATACCGACATCGCTATAAGGGTCTAGATCGATTGCACGGAACTCAACATAAGCGATACCGCGGCGCTCTAATGCTTCGGTCGGTGTCTCGCCGCTCATCGCGATTTGTTTGGGACGAATAGGGCTATAGTATTCATTTTCTATTTGTAAAATATGATTGTTGATTTGGATAGGGTTGCCATCGGCATCATCTAAGCCAAGCTTGGCAAAGCTTTCGTGCGGAGTCTGAATCGCACGGCGCAGTCCATCGACATACTCTGGCAGATAGTTATAACGAATATCGAGCTGTTCTTGCACACTATTGGTATAACCAAGCTTGCCCATACGTAGGCTGGTGGCAGCAGGCTTATAATAAGTTGAGTCGTTCAGCAGCTCTAAATCATGCTCACGACCAGCTAAGAAACAAGGGCAAACGCTAGGGCTAGCACCCAGTAAATACAGTACCAAACTGGTCAGACGCTTAAAGTTACGGATAAGCCCTAAGTACTTTTCGTTTTTAAATTCTGTCAGCGTTTGCGCTTGTGCAGCAGGTATTTCAGCTTGCCAGACTTCAAATAATCCGTCACCAAAAGACAAGTTATAATGTAGACCTGCAATCGTTTGCATGCGGCGACCATAGCGAATACCAAGCCCGCTACGGTATAGCGTCTTGAGCTTACCCGTATTAGAGCTGCCATAATTAGCCAGTGGGATGTCTTCATCATTCGATGACAGCATACAAGGCATAGACAGCGGCCACATCAACTCACCTTCAGGCATGGCTTGATAGACCAATACATGCAACTGACGCAGCATGTTTAGCGTCTCTTTTGGTGAGGTTTTGGGGTCAGTAATTAGCTCAAGTAGGCTTTCTGAATAATCAGTTGTGATAAACGGATGGGTGAGCTTTGAGCCAAGTTTGGCTGGATGCGGTGTCTGAGCCAAGTAGCCATCGGGTCTTACGCGCAGCCCTTCTTTTTCGATACCGCGGAGCATGCCCGTTAAATGCTTGCTATCAAACCAATTAGGAATGTCAAAATTCACAAAGCTACTCGCAAAATTACTCATAATAGTCATCTATTGTTATTTATTATGGCGGCTCAAAACACGACTGGCGTTTGACCATAATGAAGGTAAATATTGGATTAAGAATGCCGTCAGTTTAGCTCAAAGCTGCCCTGAAAACCACGGACAATTACAAATACGATAAGCTTTACAGGCGCTCATTCCTCTTGATTTTAATAGGTATTTCCATAAAAAATTTTATGCACAGCGCGTTACTGTTTTCTAAAAAACGCATAAAACAAGAAGCGTCTACCTACGAGATAGATGCTTCAAAAGTACGACGTTAAGCGGTTTATGATAGCGTTGACTGACGAGGAAGGTATCTTGATCAAAAGTCATGCATCTCGCCAACTTAAATAGAGAAGGATGAGCCACAGCCACACGTGGTGGTGGCATTTGGATTGGTGACGATAAAGCGTGCGCCCTCTAACCCTTCAGTATAGTCAACGGTAGAGCCTTGTAAATACTGATAGCTTAGTGAATCGACGACCAAGGTTACATCGTCATTATCAAAATTGGCATCGTCTTCATTGAGCTCATTGGCAAAGTTAAAGCCGTAAGAAAAACCTGAGCAGCCGCCGCCCGTCACATAGACACGTAACATCAGATCGCTGTCGCCTTCTTCTTCACGTAGACGTCGCACCTTTTGTGCAGCGCTATCGGTTAAGCTTAAAACCGTTGGGTCTACTGGCTGGCTGGCGCTTGGATTAAATTGGTTGGCTGATTCGTTCATATCTACCTCAGTTGCTAGGATCAAATGCGGTCGTCCAGTTAGGGTTTGCAATGAAATAGTTGCAAATAAAGATACGCACGGCGTTTGATTCAATTGGGTGCTGTTATTATGGCGCTGCTATTGGTATGACTAATGGCGCATTATAAATATGATATCTGTGTCATTACAACGATTTGGTTGATAACGGGCACTTATCTCATCGCAGTATATCATAATGGGGGTGTTGATTCGTTTGTCAAGAGTGACGCTACTGGCTGAAGGTGGCTGATTGATACTAGCGGTTATTATCCCCATAAACTCATGCTAAGAGAAAGACTTTTTGTGCGAATAAACACTTGGTTTTGAAATAGTTATTTAATCGTTTGCCTATGGGGCAAGCGTTTGAAATAATAGCCGCCAGTTAACATGCCAGATGTGTGTTTTTTATTGCCTTATATTTTATATTACTGTTGAGTTGAAGAGATTATATGATCGAATTTAAAGACGTTGGTGTTCGCCGTGATGGTCGTGAGTTGTTTGCAGGGGCAAGCTTCCAGCTACATCCGGGCCACAAAGTTGGCTTGACGGGCAACAACGGCACCGGCAAATCTACCTTATTTGCCTTATTGTTGACGCGAATGGGCAGAGGAGATACCGAGGTCACGCTTGATAGAGGTGAAGTCAGTATTCCTGATAGCTGGCATGTGGCGCATATGGCGCAGGAAGTCGGCGCTACGACGCAGTCTGCAATCGATTATGTATTGAGCGGTGATGAGCAGTGGTATGAGATTAATGCTTCTTTGAATGATTTGAGTAGCGTTAGTGATGAGCAGATCGGGGTATTGCATCAGCAGTTTGATGAAATTGATGGCTATCGTACGCCGACTAAAGCGGCACAAATTATGGCAGGTCTTGGTTTTAATACCAGCCAGCATGAATTGCCAGTAGAAGGGTTTTCGGGTGGTTGGCGCATGCGTTTGAATCTCGCCAAAACTTTGATGAGCCGTGCAGACTTAATGTTACTCGATGAGCCGACCAACCATTTGGATTTGGATGCGATTCTGTGGCTTGAGACGTGGATCAATGCCTATACTGGTCTGGTCATCGTCATCTCGCATGACCAAGCCTTTTTGGATGCCACCGTTGGTCATATCTTGCATGTCGAACAACAAAAAATCACCCTTTATACCGGTAACTATCAGCAATTTATCCGCACCCGTCACGAGCGTATGGCGCAGCAGCAGCAAGCGTTTGAAAAACAAGAAGCGACTAAAGCACACTTGGATGACTTTATTCGTCGTTTCCGTGCTAAAGCCAGTAAAGCTAAGCAAGCACAAAGCCGTATCAAGCAGCTTGAGCGCATGGCTGAGCTGTCACCGATGATGGCGGACAACCCGTTCTCTTTCCGCTTCTATGAGCCAGCAAATATGAGCTCACCACTGATTGAGCTGACCAAAGCGGATATTGGCTATAGCGATACGCCACTTTTATATAATGCCAATGTGCAAGTGACGCCGGATACGCGTCTTGGCTTGCTAGGTATGAATGGCGCTGGTAAGTCGACCTTAATTAAAGCCTTAGTCGGTGAGCTTGGCGTATTAACAGGGACGTATCGTGTTTCGGATACCCTGAAATTAGGCTACTTCAACCAGCATCAAATGGATATCTTGGATGCCAAGGCCACGCCTATAGAGATGTTGCGTCGTCTAGCCGGTAAAACCTCTGATGCGATGCTACGCTCGTTTTTAGGCAGCTTTGACTTCCGCGGTGAGCGTATCGATACGCCGAGTGAGCTATTCTCTGGTGGCGAGCGTGCGCGTTTGACGCTGGCATTGATTGTTTGGCAACGTCCGAACGTTCTGGTACTCGATGAGCCGACCAACCATTTGGACTTACAAATGCGCCAAGCGCTGACCATTGCCTTGCAAGGATTTGAGGGAGCAGTGGTACTGGTTTCGCATGATCGTGAGTTGATTGCCAACGTCTGTGATGAGCTGTTTTTGGTACATGATGGTCAAATCGAGGAGTTCGATGGTGACATCAGCGACTACGGTAAGTGGCTGGCAGAAAAGCGTAAGCAAGAGAACTCATCAGATAAAAGTACCAGTAAGAAGAAAAGTAAAAAAGAGAGTAAGAAATTCGTTTCACGTGAAACAGATAATGGTCAAGTGAGTAATAAAGCACCTGATAATTCATCAAAAAGTAAAGCGACGACGCCTGCGCTTAGTAAAGATGCGCAGCGCAAATTGGCGGCTGAACAACGCAAACTCACCGCGCCTATTCGCCGTGAGATAGAAGAGATAGAAAAGGCATTGGCTAACATTGATGGACAGCTCGTGACGCTTGAAGAAAAACTGGCTGATACGGATTTATACGAAGAAGGTCGCAAGTCTGATTTGCTGTTATTACTTAATGAGCAAACGGCATTGCAACAGCAGCACAGTGACAATGAAGAAAAACTATTGCTTTTGATGACGACATTAGAAGAAATGGAAGCGGGTTTTGAGTAGAGAGCTGTTCGTTGTAGTAAATAGCAGGTTTTGATTGTTTTTTAAGCTATTTTTACTTGATTGAGACAGTCAAAAAAAGGGAGAGCGCTGGCTCTCCCTTTTTTATTACGTTATTCCTTACGGTATTTACCATCACCATAAGACAGTATTTCCATTGTGGTCGTACATAACTGACAGTTTATTTGACCAGCAGCGGCTTTCGATAAATCCAAAATACGACCCCGAATGAAAGGGCCTCTATCGGTGATTTTTACGATTACACTCTGCTTTGTCTTCTTGTTGGTCACTTGTACCTTCGTACCAAACGGCAACGTGCGATGCGCAGCGGTCAAAGAGTTCATGTTGAAGATACTACCACTAGCAGTGCGTTTACCGTGGAACTTACTGCCGTAATAACTGGTGTTTCCAGCGAAAACGGTGGTACTCAGCAATAGTGATAATGTGATAACCAAAGACTTGATTAAATAAGACATTTAATACCTTTAAGCAATTTATAAAATAGACAGATACACTTGCCTATGTTATTCATACTCCCTATGAGTACAAACAATATATTCATTTTACAACACATACTTTGTCATATTCTTACGGTTCTGTAAAAGAACTACCAAGGTCAAAACGCTCATTTATGCGCGCTAGCTAGTGAATACCAGTGATCTGTATGTAATTGTTTTAAATAATGATTTACATTGTTAATGGTATTTTTGGCTTGACTCTCTATTTTTTCATTAGGGCGAGTGTTAAATTGATATGACGTCTGTGGTTATCAAAGAATAATAATGCCAGAATCATAGAGAAGTATGCCAATGCAGTGACAAAGGCGAATCATAATGTATTAAGTGCTTCAAACAACTTAAACACTGCTGTTGTTCGGCACTATTACTGGTAATATTCGTATAACGGTATTGAATTTTTATATTACTATCATTATTAGATAGACTATCGTTACCACCTGTTATGTCGCAGTTGAATAAATTTCCGTACCATATCGTTTAAAATGGGCATACCAGTATCATTAACATGCTTTTATGTTGAGGACAAAAACATGGCAGAGAAAAATTACTATGACATTTTAGGGGTCAAAAAAGACGCGTCAGCTGCAGATATTAAAAAAAGATACCGTAAGCTTGTCCGTCAATATCACCCTGATGTGAGCGATGATCCAGATGCAGACAATAAGATTGCTGAGATTAATAATGCTTACGAAACTATTAGAGATAAAGAAAAGCGTGCTGAATATGACGCCATGCTAGACAATCCCTTTGCTGGTCAAAGTGGTGGTTTTGGTGGTCAATCTGCAAGTGGCGGGCAAGGCGGCTATCGCTGGGAAGATATCAAAGATCAGTTTGGTGAAGGCGAAGCTTATGGCGATGGTGGCTTCCGCTTCGATGACATCTTTTCGGCATTTGGTCGCGGTGCACGTGGTTCAGCTGGTGGACAATCGCAGCGTGGTGGTTTTGGCTCGCAAGATAGTAAAGGTCAAGATCAACATGCAGAGATTACGGTTGATTTGGCGTCCGTTTATAATGGCGACGACTACAGCATTAAGTTGAATGTCCCTATTCGTCAACCGAATGGCAGTGTCGAGTATGACAACAAAACGCTGAAAATTAAAATCCCTAAAGGCATCACTGATGGCAAGCAAATTCGCCTAGCAGGGCAAGGTGCCGCTGGTATTGGTGGCGGAAAAAATGGCGATTTATTTTTAAAAGTAAAAATCCGTCACGCAGACAATATCCGTATCGAAGGCGCTGATGTTTATCAAACCGTCAATATAGCGCCATGGGAAGCGGCGTTGGGTGAAAAAATCAACGTCAGTACGCCAGCTGGTACGCTTGCTGTGACTGTGCCTAAGAACAGCAAGTCTGGTAGCAATTTACGCCTAAAAGGTAAAGGTATCCCTGCTAAGCAAGCGGGTGATTTGTATTTAACCTTAAACATCGTGAACCCTGATATCAGCACTGAGACCGCGACCCAAGCTTATGAGCAACTAAAACAAGCCTTTGCCGATATCAATATTAGTCGTTAATGGCCACCAAAAATTACTCACATTGAAACACTGTAATAGAGATGAAGACCATACGATAACGATGAAATAAAGAGCAAACGAGGATAATAGCTATGAAACACTCGCCTGAATTTACCGACATTATCATGAGCTTGGATGAGCTGGTATCTGCCTGTGGCCAAGAGCGCCAATGGGTCATCGAATTGATTGAAGAGGACATCATCGAATATGATGTGCCGGAACGTGAGCAGTTCACTGGTTATCAGCTGACGACAGTGCGCCGTGCCTCGCGCCTTAGCCGCGACTTTGAAGCCAGTGTTCCTGCGATTGGCTTGATACTTGAGCTATTGGATGAGCTCGAACAATTACGCCAATTTAAACGCCAATTAGACATGCAGACACCAGTGATTGAAATTGAAATCGATCCTTTAAAATAATTTATTTCCCTTTTATTCAGTACATAAAAAATCAGCACAAAAAAAAGGGTCTCTAAAATGAGACCCTTTTTTTTGCAAATAATATATTTAGCGTTTAACGCGCATATTTTGGATCAGCTGCTGCGGTAAACAGTACATCCGTTGAAGAGTTCAACGCCGTTTCTGCCGAATCCTGTATCACACCAATAATAAAGCCAATCGCTACCACTTGCATGGCGATATCATTTGGAATGCTAAATAAGCTTGCTGACAATGGAATTAAGAGTAATGAACCACCAGCGACACCAGAGGCACCGCAGGCACTAATGGTTGCAACCAAACTGAGTAGCAGTGCTGAGGCAAAGGTCACTTCAATACCGAGTGTATGCGCGGCTGCAAGCGTTAAGACGTTAATTGTAATCGCCGCGCCGGCCATATTAATGGTCGCACCTAGTGGAATCGTTACCGAATAAGTATCTTCGTGTAGACCCAGTTTGCGGGCAAGGTTCATATTGACCGGAATGTTGGCAGCCGAGCTACGCGTAAAGAATGCGGTAATCCCTGACTCACGCAAGCATTTGAATACTAGCGGATAAGGATTTTTGCCGGTTTTGATCAGTACAATAATAGGGTTAGCAATCAAAGCGATAAATAACATACAACCGACCAGTACCATCAAGATACGCGCATAACCTGCCAAAGCCGCAAAGCCGGTCTCAGCGACGGTGTTGGCGACCAAACCCAATATACCAAAAGGTGCTAGGGCAATGACCCACTTCACCACTTGGGAGATGGCGTCAGAAAAATCACCGACCACAGTGCGTGTGGTATCACTGGCTTGGCGCAGTGCGAAACCGATGATAATTGCCCACGCTAAAATACCAATATAGTTGGCTTCAGCGATGGCATTAACAGGATTGGCAACCAGATTTAGCAGTAGATTGGTCAGTACTTCTTTGAGGTTGGCTGGTGGGACTTGCTCAATTGTGGCGTTGACCAATACCAGTTCTGTCGGAAATAAAAAGCTCGCGCCAACAGCAGTCAGTGCGGCTAAAAAAGTGCCAAACATATACATGATAAGCACAGGCTTGACGTAAACTTCATTACCGCTGCGATGCTGGCTAATGGCCGCCATGACCAACACAAATACCAGTATGGGTGCAACGGCTTTTAGTGCTCCTACAAATAAGGTACCCAACAATCCTAAGGCAATACCGATATCTGGTGCCAACCAACCTATCAATACTCCCGCTATCAAACCGATAATAATAAGTGGTACTAGACCAATGCGCTTATACATCGCAAAAAATGAATACATCCTTACCCCGACAATCTAATGAATAATAAAAGAGATCAAGCCATTTTATGTTTTTTGCTTTACTAGTCTCATACTCATATACAGGTAAGATTCGTAAAACAGAATAAAAATGGGTAAATTATAACCAAAAAAAGGGCAGTTAAGCCCTTTTTTTATTTTTATACCTATCAATTAAGGTGATTGGCTTGTTATGGTCGTCTTAAACAGACCCAACATTAGCGTGCATATTTTGGATCAGCAGCGGCAGTAAACAAGACGTCTGTTGATGAGTTCAATGCGGTCTCTGCGGAGTCTTGCAGCACACTAATAATAAAGCCAATAGCCACCACTTGTAGCGCAATATCATCAGGAATATTGAATAAACTGGCCGCCAAAGGAATGAGTAGTAATGAGCCACCAGCGACGCCAGAGGTACCGCCAGCACTGATTGTAGCGACTATACTTAGCAGTAATGCTGAGCCAAAGGTCACTTCAATACCGAGTGTATTCGCGGCTGCAAGGGTTAACACATTAATAGTAATAGCGGCACCTGCCATATTAATAGTGGCGCCTAATGGCAGGGTGACTGAATAAGTATTTTCATGTAACCCTAATTTGCTGGCAAGGTTCATATTGATAGGAATGTTGGCAGCAGAGCTACGGGTAAAAAACGCAGTAATACCAGATTCACGTAAGCAGGTGAATACCAGTGGATAAGGGTCTTTACCCGTTTTGAAATATACGAGGAGAGGGTTAGTCACTAAAGCAATAAACAACATACAGCCTATCAGTACTAGCAAAATTCGTGCATAGCCCAATAGCGCAGCAAAGCCAGTATCAGCGACGGTATTGGCGACTAATCCCAAGATACCAAAAGGTGCTAGCGCGATGACCCATTTGACTACTTTTGAGATGGCATCTGCAATGTCATTGACAGTGCTGCGAGTCGTCTCGCCAGCTTGTCGTAGCGCAATACCCATAATAACGGCCCAAGCTAATATACCGATATAGTTAGCATTGGCTAGGGCAGCAACTGGATTGGCGACTAGACTGAGTAATAAATTGTTAAATACTTCCTTTAAGTTTGCTGGCGGTACTTGCTCGATGGTCGCATTCACTAACGTCAATTCGGTTGGGAATAAAAAGCTGGCACCAACAGCGACCAAAGCGGCTATAAAAGTGCCTATCAGATATAAAAACAGCACCGGTTTTACATAGACCTTATTACCGCTACGATGTTGACAGATAGCTGCCATCACTAAGAAAAATACCAGTATAGGGGCAACGGCTTTTAGGGCACCTACGAACAGAGTCCCCAAAATACCTAAGGCAATACCTACACTTGGCGCTAGCCATCCTATCAAAGTACCTAGTACTAAACCGATAACAATCAGCGTTACCAATCCGATTCGTTGGTACATCGCTATTAATGAATGCATTTTTACCCCTTTAGTCTATTTGGAAATAAATATTAGCTTAACAATCGTTAGCTTAACGACCGAAGGATGTTAGCATTTTTTGTGATAAGCGCCTACTGACTGATTTTATAAGGCAGTAGGCAATAACGTACTTATAAGCCTCTAAGAATTTTAAAAGTCGACATTTAAGCACAAAAAAACGCCATGACTGGCGTTTGATTTTGTAATAGAAGATTAAACTTTGAAATGGGTAAGCTCATAGCCGAGTTGCTGGTAATGCTTATATTTAGCGCGTCCTGCCTCAGTGCTGACATTATCAGGTTTGATAAGCTCTAAAATACGAGTTGGCAATGTATTGCTGGTAGCATTTATATAGTCATTAACGGGACGTATCGTAGTATTGAGTACGATCCCTTTAAAGTCGGCTGGCATATAGCTGGCAAGCAACACTGGTGCTAATAATTGATTATTAATATCAGTATGAACACCGTCAATATCGGCGCCTTCAGGATTAGAATCTAAAAGGCGTTGATGCGGTATAAAGCTCGTATCGTCTTGTGCCCAAAGGGCTTCATCAAGCGTCGACAGCAATGCATCGTTTTTTTCGATAAGAATCAATAACGACTGGCTGCTTTTATTGAGCGCCGTCTGGGTCAGCTGACAAATAAAGCCCAAGAAATCTTGGGCTTTATTCTCAGTTAATACATAAAAGCTAACTTTCATAAAGTGGTTTTCATTGAATGGTGATTCATCAATAGATTATGCCATATTTGCGCTATTTTTTAGGTATTGCATGAATAATGGCACTGGACGACCAGTCGCGGCTTTGTCTTGACCTGAAACCCATGCCGTACCAGCGATGTCTAAATGCGCCCATGCTTGACCTTCTTCGATGAAGCGCGATAAGAAACAGGCAGCAGTCACAGCGCCCGCACCTTTACCACCGATATTTTGAATATCAGCGATAGGCGAGTCAATCTGCGCTTGATATTCGTCATCCATCGGCATGTGCCAGATTAGGTCGCCCGATAAGTTACTGGCGTTTTCTAAGTCAAACAACACATCTTCGTCATTACTAAAGACTGCCGAGCGTACATGACCCAACGCAACCACACAAGCACCAGTCAAGGTTGCGACATCAATGATGGCTTTTGGCTGATAATACTTCTGCACGTAGCATAAGGTATCGCACAATACTAAACGACCTTCAGCATCGGTATTCAGGATTTCAACGGACTTACCGTTCATTGCTATGATGATATCGCCAGGGCGCGTTGCCTCTCCTGATGGCATATTTTCAGCACAAGCTAGGGCACCGACGACATTGATCGGTAGACGCGCTTCACATAATGCTTTTAGAGTACCAAGTACCGCAGCAGAACCGCCCATATCAAATTTCATCTCATCCATCGCCGCACCCGGCTTGATTGAGATACCACCTGAATCGAAGGTAACACCTTTACCGACTAAGACGATAGGGGCATCATCGTGTGCACTTTGGGCATTGTCTTCGCTATTCTGTTCAGCATTTTTAGCGGCTTTTTTGCTAGCAGCTTTGGTTGGTAATTTATCAGCCAACGCTTTTAGACCGCCAGCGACTTTTGCGCTGTTGGTGGTGGCTTTGCTAATATCGCTATCAGTATTGGCGCTAAAGTTAGACTTGCCGCGATACTCCATGAGTACCAGTTTGCCTTCTTTGGTAGAGCCTTGCGCGACCGATAAGAAGCAGTTCATACCCAGTGCTGACATCTCGTCTTCACCAAGTACCGTTACTTTTAAGAGGTCAGGATAAGTGGCTGCCAATTCTTGTGCTTGTTCTGCCATATATGCTGGGAAACAGATGTTACCCGGCTCATTGGCAACATCACGGGTCAAGCTTTGACCAGTAAAGACCGCTTGTGCAAAGTCTAACGAATCTTCTAAAGATGGCTCTGCCAATAAGTAGATATCCGTTAAAACAGGCGTTTGCTGCTCAGATTTGTACTTGTCAAAACGATAGCTTGCTGCCAGTAGGCTCAGCGCAAATTGGCTAAACTGGTTTTCTTCTAAGCTATCGCCCAGCACTACAGTGATAGAGTCGACGCGTTTTTGGGTGCTCTTATAAATGGTCTTAGCAATTTTTTCTAGAACGCTATGACGCAATTTATCAACATTACCCACACCGACCAATAATAGCTGTACTGGATTTTCTTTGGTGGTTTTCTTATCACCCGCTAGCGCATAGTCAGCGACGGTTTCGCAAGCTTTGCCGTTAAAGTGCGATACTTCAATCAATTGCTCAATACGGGTTTGATAATCGCTCAATACTGACTCAGCTAAGATATTTTTTTGATCATCGATTAAGACGACGAGGCAGGCCGCGTCTTTACTTTTCGCTTCTTTTTTGAGGATTTTTTGCGTATGGGTTTTTGGCAGTGTTTGGGTTAATTTAATATTCATATATTTATCCTTATTGGGGTTATGACATTATAGTTATGACGTTAACGCTATGAAAATGGCAGATTTTTTTAATTGCTGATACCTGTTAAATTATCAGATTGTTTGGCCAATCAAGCAATCGCAATAGTGTAGCATATTGCGAGGTGAGTGCGCAGTGAGCAAGGTTGTCATGGGTTCGAACCGCTTATTAGCTATTAACTAACTCATCGGTTGCTACTAAAGCGGCAAATCTATCTTGCAGTGCTGCCATGGCGGTAGCATGCATGGTATCAGCGCTGATTTTCTCTTTTTTATAGTCAGGCAGGTCGCGAGTGGCACAAGCATCATGGCAAACAAAACTGTCAAAGCCTAAATCAAAGGCGGCTCTCACGCTTGAGCTAACACACATATGACTCATAAAACCTGCAAAAATAATTTGCTGTTTTTGTGCAGCTGAAATAAGCGCTTGCAGCTGGGTATCATGAAACGCATTGGGATTTTTTTTGACGATGACGGTTTCGCCATCCTTTGGTTGTAATTCAGCGGTAATCTCGACGTTAGATGATAAAGGATCAAAAACATTGCCATTATCTGCGCCGTGATGGGCGATATGGAAGACAGGGACGTTCTGTTTACGAGCTTTATCTAGCAATAGACGCGCATTTGCAATGGCGTTCGTACCAGCTTGCCCCAATGGCATCGCCCCATCGACATATTCGTTTTGATAATCAATAAAAACCACGGCGCAATTTGACCAATCGAGCGTATCAAATTGACCGCCAGCAAGTTCAAGTAAAGTAGAAGGGGTAGAACCGAGTTTATTTGTCATTAATATTCTCCATTGGGCGAGCTAATTAGGAATTTTTAGTTTTCTCAGTTTAACAAGTAATTCTAATGGTGCGAGGGCAGTGATACGAATGACACACAAAGGTTTCCAAATGACATCAAGTAAAAAGGTCGTGCAAAGACTTAATAAAAAGGCTTCTTAGATAAGACAAACTAATGAGTTAAATGCTCGTTATCCTTTTCATAATCCTTTTCATATCTTATCTATTATTAGTGAGCCATACAGCGTTATAGCAAGATGGACGCAATGTTTGCAAACACATTTCACAGCCATTTTTGAGCAAAATATGCTAGGATTAGCGGTTATCTTTATCGCTAATTTTTACAGCATGTCGCTAACCCGTCTCGCAGATATTTTCATATTTTTTGCCGTTGCTTTTAAGGCTGTTTAAGTATCTGATTGAGCAGCACGGTCTTGTATTTCTATTGTCCAGTTATCGGTATCAGCTATTGTATTTAGAGCGGTCCATAATTGTCAGTGTTTGCCAATAAAGCTGCGATAAATCGTGCGACTATCAACCTTTTTAAAAGAGTGCCCATTGTGATATTACGCCGCTATATGACTCAACAAGTTGCCTCAACGACCGCATTGGTCTTGGGGTTTTTAGTGGTGATGATGCTGGGCGGTCGTTTGATCCGTTACTTTGGTATTGCCGCAGAAGGCAATTTAGATATCAGCTTGTTATTTACCATCATTGGTTATAATTTGCCCTACTTTTTAGAGCTTATCCTGCCATTAGCATTTTTTATCGCTCTCATGCTGGTATTCGGGCGGCTGTATGTCGATCAAGAAATGGCGGTGATTAATGCCAGTGGGGTGTCGCGTGGTAAACTTGCCCGTTTGATGACGCCTTTAATATTGGCATTGTTCGTTGGGGAAGCGGCTTTATCTATCGTTGGTAAACCGTGGGGCGTACGCTCATCGGAAAGTGTCTGGCAACAGCAAGCATTGACCAGCGCGTTTGATTTGATTCGTCCCAATGAATTTATTAGTAGTGGCAATTATCATTTGTATGTGGGCAGCTTGAGTGATGATAAAAAGCAATTGCAAGATGTGATATTGATTCAATCTGAGCCTGAAAAAAAGGGCAGTGCCGCTAAAAATAACACTGCCAAAGAGGCTGCCGTCGATGTTAAAAACACCATCGATCCCGAAACAGCTGAGCAATTAAATATTTCAGACATGCCAAATATGCCAACGGCGATTACTAATAATACCAACATCAGCAAAGATACTATTACGTTGGCTAAGCGTGCCGAGCAAGTAGACACAGGTAATAGCGGTGTGACCCAATTGGACTTGTTCCAAGGACGGCGTTATGAAGTCGGTGCTGGCAGTCTGAAATATAATCAAGTGGGCTTTGATCGTTACCGCATTACGTTGACAGAATCCTCAAAAGAAGTCATCAACGAAGATAATATCGAAACGCAAGCGATTGGACCATTATGGCAAGCCGCGACGGGTGGTACGGCAAGTAGTGGCAACTCGCTGCGTGTGGCACAAAGTGAGCTTGGCTATCGTCTAGCATTGCCGTGGTTGATGATCATTGCACCAATGCTCGCTGTACCACTGGCGCAAGTACGTCCGCGTCAAGGTCGCTGGTTACGCCTTTTCCCTTCTATTTTATTGTTTGTCAGCTGTGCGCTGGGTATTATTTCACTCAAAAACGCTGTGAGCAAAGGCAGCGTGAGCGTCTGGGCATATGCGTGGCTCATTTTAGGGTTTATGGCATTGGCACTTTATATGAATTGGGGTAGCCGTGTGCAGCATCGATTACGCTTTCGCAAACCGAAGAGCACGCCTTTAACGGTTGCCGATCATCAGAGCAGTGGCTCACAAGGAGGGCAGTCCTAATGAGTGTCTTATCTTCTAAATCTTCCAATCCTGACTCGCAAAACGCTCATGATAAGTACGCTCGCAAACCTGCCAAACTAAAAGTGCTGAGCCGTTACGTCAAGCTGAACGCTTTGCTCGCAATCGTCGGAGCTGTCATAGGCTTGTGGGCATTACAGCTGGTATTCTCTTATTTGTCTGAGCTGGATTCGTTAGATGATAGCTATACGATGGGCGAGGCGATTAAGTATATTTTTTATCGCTCGCCTTATTTTTTAGAGCAATTTATTCCCACTGGCGCATTGCTAGGTGCAGTGGTTGGCTTGGGCTTGCTTGCCAATAAAAGTGAGCTGGTCGTGATGCGCGCCGCTGGCGTCAGCGTTTATCGTATCGTCGGTTGGGTATTGCAGCCTGCTTTGATTTTTGTGTTGCTCGCATTGATTATCAATCAGTTCGTGCTGCCGCACTCTAATCAATTGGCAAAAGAAATCAACGATGAAGACAGCAGTTCATTGGTCACCTCGGTACGCGGTTATTGGACGTTGCAGCCACGCTTTGAGAGTACAAAAGACGGCAGTGCCAAGCCAGATGGTAGCGATATTTTGTATATCGATTATGCTGATGTACAAGGTAATATCGGTGAAGTTAAACGCTGGCATTTAGACAATAATGGCAATCTGCAAACGGCCATTCACGCTGAGGGTGGTAAATATATTGGTCGTGAACCTGTTAATCCTGCCAGCAGCAAACCGAGCGAGCAATATCGCTATGAGTGGCAGCTGAACAACATGACCAAGCTGATGATTAATCAGGGCTTTGAGAGTAGCCAAGCCATCTCACCGTCAGATACTTTAAGCCTGCCCTTTGCCCCTGAATCGGTATATCTGCTTACCCGTAAAGCCGAAGATTTGTCATTGACTCAGTTGTATGAGCATCGTCAATTTATGCGTCAACAAGGCACGCGCTCGTTAAGTCATGAGCTGGCTTTCTGGCAAAAACTGCTCTCACCGCTATCAATTTTATCGCTGGTGATTGTTGCTTGCTCATTCGTCTTTGGCTCACTGCGTACACATAGCTTGGGCTTGCGTATCGTCGTGGCATTATTGTTTGGCTTGCTATTTAGTTATGTGCAAGACTTGGTTGGCTTTGTCTCATTGGCGACTGGATTTTCGCCGTTATTAATGGTGCTATTGCCTATTATCGCTAGTGCGATATTGGGTGGATATTTGCTTAAACGGCAGATGTAGCGAGATATCATTTGCCATAAAGAAGCCCGCTAAAACTATATGTTTTAGCGGGCTTTTATTTGTGTCATCTTCAAAAATCTAGTCTTTGGTCGCCATCGTAATCGTATAGGTTTTGCCTTGCTTTATTTTGTCGCTATTGCCAAACACTTCGGTAAACGAGCGCTTCACAAACTGACGTAGGCCATTGATTGTCACCACATAAAAACGCCCACCTTTACGCATACGGGCATAGGCATCGAGGAAATATAAATAGTGCTGTTCTTTACCTACTTTGGCTGGCAAGTTTGACATTACCAAGCTAAAGTCTTTGTCTTTTGCCACATGGTTAAAGCCGTTCGATAAATGCACATCGACATTTTTTAGACCATTCTTCTCACAATTTAGGCGTGCATATTCTACCGCCATAAAATCTTTATCAATCAAGGTATGCAGACCGTTCGGACATTCACGCGCCGCCGTCATGCCAAGGACGCCATAGCCACAGCCCAAATCGATCGAATCGTCATCCGCTTCAAAGTCAATATAATCAAGCAGCATCAAGCTACCGTCATCGAGCTTTTGCGGTGAAAAAATGCCCCATGTGGTCGAAAAATCAAATGGCTTACCCAGTACGTCTTGGCGAAAGTTAATATCTTCACGCCAATGTTGGGCATTTTTTAGTAGGTCAGCAGGTGGTCTATGGCTCATGAGCTTCTCGGATAATGGATAAGTAAAAGGTGGTGCATTGCTCAGTTATGCAGCGTGCACATCATACGCGTATTGTAACGAGAAAAGGGTAGGTTTGCAGCATGCTATTGTGGGAAATTGTGGTTGGGTCTAGTCGTAGGCTAGGCTTTATAAATATCTTCGATATTCCAACCTGAAAACTTAACACTATTATCAGCAAGAATATTTCTAGGTACATCTTCAAATAAATCTGAGCCTATACTGAAAAGCTCTTCAATTTTGTCACGCTGTATATCACTTAAGTTTCTCCACCAATCAGGAGAAATAAAAGAATTCTCAGCAGAGCTAAAGAAGAAGTTAACTAAGTAGCTGAACATATCTTTCTTATCTATCTCTAGTAAAGAGTTAATGAAATTATCTATCACTTTTGCTTTTTTTAACCAACTAAAAACTACAAAACCTTTCCTATTACTTGAAAAAGCATTGAATACTAGGTATTCAGGCTTTACCTCTAAATTTGATAAATCTTGTATGTGTTTTCCATTGAAGTCTTGTGTAGGATTAACTGCTGATGAAACTGTAATTGGTATCGGTGATGAGGACTCCATAACTAAGAAATTATAAGAGCGACTGCCTTTGCTTAAAAGTTCAAAATCTATATCATTTTTAATTATATATAAGTCATTAATTGCTGCTTCTAAGCCTAACTGATAAAAGAAATTCTGTTCTTGAATGTTTATTTGAAATACAAGATGTCTTCCTCGATCCATGTTTTTGACAAAATCTGCGACCTCTAAAGCATTCTCTTTAGCATAAATCTCTTTAGTTACTGCTCTATAAGTTAGTGCTATACACTGTTCTTGTGTTCCTAAAAATGGCATATCCTCAAAGCATGAAAATAACTGTTTATCGTGCTTTGAACAGAAGCCCTTGAAAGTAGAAGCTTTACTTATACCTATTTTTTCAAACCTTAGTTTTCCTTTATTTTTTCTATAATTCGCTAAATTCTGTTTTAAACCTAAAACGTGGTTAGTACTATCGGCAATATCAGTTAATCCACTAGATTTGGAGACAGTATGAGCTTTTATTATCTTTGTACATTCTGATTGTAACTCTTGAGGTGCATAGCAAGCTTCTCTCTTTGATATATTTTGCTCATATTCAATTACTTCGCCTGTAGAAATAGGTTTTTGATTTTCGCGATCTAGATGGCAACGTTTAAATTTCAAGCCTGAACCACACCAACATTGATCATTACGACCCAATTTGAGTATTTCATTGATATCAAATGTCATCATAGCTAACCTCTCGGATGATGCTCCGCATGCAATTTCTGCAATCTCGCCGTCGCTACATGGGTATAAATCTGTGTGGTTGATAAATCACTGTGCCCAAGTAATAACTGCACGCTACGCAAGTCCGCGCCATGATTCAGTAGATGCGTGGCAAAAGCGTGGCGCAGCGTATGCGGTGATAGCTCTTTATCGATACTGGCGACTTTGGCGTATTTTTTAAGCAAATACCAAAAATTCTGCCGTGTCATGTAACCACCTTGCGCCGTCAAAAATACCGCTTGGCAGTTTCCTGACTTCAAATGCGCAATCAAATCACCACGAGCATGCGTTAGATAATCTTCTAGCGCATCGCTAGCATATTCGCCGAGTGGTACTAAGCGCGTTTTATTCCCTTTGCCCGTGATTTGCAGCCAGCCAGCGTTTAGATTCACTTGCTCTAATGAGAGATTAATCAATTCGCTCACACGCAGCCCGCAGGCATATAGCACCTCTAACATGGCTTTATCACGCAGTCCGAGCGCGGTGCTGGTATCAGGTGCGGCAAGGAGATTATCGACATCTGCTTCTGCTAAGTCTTTGGGTAGTGGACGACCAAGCTTTGGGCTTTTGATACGCTCGCAAGGATTGTCTTCACGCAGATTACTGGCAATCATCCACAGATAAAACTGACGCAAGCTTGAGAGCATACGTGCTTGGGTACGTGGGGTTTTGCCATCTTGAGTAAGCGTTGATAAGCAGTGCAGCACGTCATCAGGCTGCCATTTAGTTAGGGCAATAAGATTGGTCCGCTCGCAAGAGCGCAGGTCGCGGACATAAGCATTACGAGTACGCGTTGCTAGACCACGTGCCAGCATGGCTTGACGAAACTCAGTGATATAACTGGGTTCGTCATCTACTGCTAGCGCCTTAGGTTGGCGCTGTTGCACGGCACGATCACGGCTCATAACTCAGTACTCGGTGGTTGAATGTTAGATAAGCGTTAGACACCATAATGAAGTGACTTCAGCACTGCGCGCGACATGTAGAGGGTCAGTATCATCTTGGCTGCGACCATGCTTAGGTTGGGTATCCAGACGATATTTTACGGCCAATCCAGCATCGGCAAATAAGCTTAATAACTCATCACGGGTGCGCAGTTTCAGGTGCTCTGCCAAGTCTGACATTATTAACCAAAGCTCTCCGTGCTTAGCTAAGTGCTGTTTGGCTCCTTGCAACACCCCGCGTAGCATCGCGCTCTTGGCATCATAGACGGCGTACTCAAGAGACGAGCTTGGCTTAGCAGGTAACCAAGGCGGATTACAGACAATCAGATTGGCGAGTGGTGCATCAGTCGGGTACAAATCCGCTTGTTGCAATTGTACGGCAGGTAACTCTAAGCGTGTAAAGTTCTCATTGGCACAGGCCAAAGCACGTGGATTCAAATCCGTGGCTATCACTTGCGGAACACCGCGCTGCGCCAAGATAATAGCCAGCAATCCCGTGCCGGTACCGATGTCATAGGCGACATCATGGATCGCTGGTAGCGGTGCATCGAGCAATAGCTGCACATACTCATGACGGGTTGGTGCAAAGACGCCATAATGCGGGAAAATTGATAGCCCTAAGCTGTCTATGGGGACGCCTTTTTCGCGCCATCCTGCTGCACCTAATGCACCTTGCAAGTCACGAAACGACAGTACACAAGACTCATCCATTGCCTTATCTAGTGGGCCAAAAGCGGCTGTACAAGCTGCACTCACATCGGGCGCGCGGCGTAGCTGGCTGACATAATTGGCATCAAGCTCTAGTAGCAAACGGCTTAATATGCGCGAACGCTGCGCTTGCAGTTGGCGCTGTTGATGAAATAGATTAGGTATTTCTTTAGAGCTGACTAAATCAGATTTTGTTGTAGATTTAGCCGCTTTTTTTGCTTTACGCAGCTCAGAGCGCTCATTGGTACGATCTATGCGACGACCGAGCGCTTGTAGCAACTGGCGTGCATTATGAAAATCACCGCGCCACAGCAGTGAGCTGCCTTCGCAAGCTGAGCGGTAAGCATCATCTGCGGTCGTTGTATCATCGACCAACACAATGCGCGCAGGCGGCATATGATTGCTTTCAGACAACCAAAGAGCATTACGTAGAGTCTCGTTTTCTTGCCATTGTACATACTGCTTTTCTGTTTGTAACACGTAATAGCCTACCTTTTGTGAAAGATACTTCGCTTAAAATACAAAGATACCTTTGTATTGTTTATTGCGCTGTCAATGTTCTGCTGTGATCAATGCTTTGCTGCGGTCACTTGAGTGCATTTAAGCGCTTTTTTTCTTAACCAGATAACGATAAAGAGTGGCGCTGATTGGTGCATCCTCATCGCCAGCGACCATTATTTCATCGGGATCGACGTTTAGATTTACATTTTCAGCAAGCGTTTCTTGCTGCACAAGCTCATGTCCCAAATGACGACAAAAATTAGGAATGTCACGAGTGGTGGCTGGGTCGGTGGCGAGTATTTCAATCACCTCGCCAGCATCAGCGTTACGGATGGTTCGATGCAGCATCATGACTGGCTCAGGGCAAATCAGCCCTTGAGTATCTAAATAATGATTGATCGTCGTCTGCGTGGTAAAAGTGCTCATAGTAGTCATTTAAATCGATAATATAAGGTGAAAGTTTTTTGTGTCATTTATAAGTATGCTTTACGCTTCTTCAGCGATGTCAGTGTCTTTTTCTGCTTCTAGAAAATTAAAAAAGCGCTTAAAACTCACTTTAAATAAAAACGCCACACCTAGCCAACAAGATAAGCCTAACCATGCGGTATCAGCGAATAATAAGCCACCAACCAATATGATGGTCGATACGCCAATGCTCATGGCAATCATCGACGCTTGGTTTAAGCGATAACGATAAATCACCAGCGCATCATAAATAGTAATAGGAATCGTAAGCGCAACCAAGGCATAAGGCAAGTTATAGAAAAGTTGATACAGCAGTTGATTGTCATGAAAGGCTTTGATACTGGCAATGGTGCCAAAGACCATAAAGGCGAGAATAGCGGCATAAATGAGATAAATCGCTATTTGATTCGCTCGCTGTGCGCCTTTGATACGGGCGATGGCAAGCGGCGAAAAACCATGTTGCGATTTGTTTTGCAGGGAGTGGTCTGAGACAGTGGTCATAATAATCAGGTATTTATCCGTGTAGAGTGGCGATATTTCAGAATTGGCAGTGTTTTAATGAAGAGTGTTTTAACAGCAGGTTTGTCGCTGACTTAATCGGCTTTGATAGCGTCGATGGCGATACTGCTACTGGGATCAGCGAAATAAGTCGACATCAGAATGCAGGCAGAGATGTCATCAATTGGGTCGCGTTCATGCTTAATCCAACCATTATCCCAAGCGATCTCACGTGCCTCGACTGAAGTCAGACGCTCATCACAAAGACTCACGACCACTGGTAGATGCTGTTCCATGACTCTATGTGCTAGACGACGAGCGAATTTATGCGCACGCTTAGACAGCATTGAGCTGCTGCCATCCATATTAAGCGGCAACCCAACCACCACTTTTGCCACGCCCCAGACTTTGATAATACCTAGTAGATTGTCCCAATCTGGTTGACCATTATTCATCGCTAAAATATCAAAGGCACGCGCAGTCTCGGTAATGGTGTTACCTAGCGCCATACCCATCTTTTTTACCCCGTAATCGAGCGCCAAAATAAGATGAGGCTTAATAGCGGGTTCCGCCACAGTAGTGTCAGCAGTTTCGATTTCAATGCTCGTATCAGACTCTACCATCATTATGCATACTTCCTATTTCTATTGGGCGTGATTCATTTAGCTTAACGGCTTTAATTTAAATGCATCTTTAGTTTAAATGGATAATTTAACAATCATAACCAATCATTAAGCATGACCGATATCGCTACTAAGGTAATCAAAGTTAACGCCAATCTTATCCGCGGCAATTTGCCAGCGTTCTTCGAATGGCGTATCAAACAATAAATTCAGATCAGCAGGACAGACAAGCCAATCGCCATTATTAAGTTCCTGATCGAGCTGTTTTTTACCCCAGCTGGCATGACCCAAGCACAGCTGATAGTGGCCAACGCCTTGACCTGCGGCGATACGCTTAAGGATATCTTGACTGGTCGTGATGCAGACGTTTTCTGAAATGGCAAAAGACGATGCCCACTCAGGCTGCCCCGTATGTAGCACAAAGCCAACCTCTGGATACATCGGGCCACCCTCTAATGCCACATCTTCCATCACTTGCGCATCCGTCACCTCAATGTCTAAATCTTCTAGCAGTTTGCCCACACGTGCCTGCTCTAATGGACGATTGACCATCAGACCGAGTGCGCCATGTTTATCATGACGGCAAATATAGATCAGCGCCTGCTCAAACCTTGGGTCTGACAGTTCTGGTGCCGCGATTAAGAAATGATGGGTCAAATTGGCTTTAGACATAGAGACAAACGCACCCTAATATTGAAGGTAAAATAACAGAAATGACACACCACTATATGGCGATACTGAGGTGAAAATCAACCAAAGCAAATATTTAGCAGTGATGAGACACAGCGCTGCACAACTGGTTGATGAATGACCAAGCTTTTATTTCACATCGGTCAATAAACTACGTGCATGGTCGCGAGTGACGTCAGTGATGATCACACCGCCAGACATGCGTGCCAGCTCGTCGACTTGCGCGCTATCAGTCAGTATTAATAGCTCGCTTTCGGTCTGCTCGTCATGATGCTTTTGTACCAAAATATGCTGATGCGCTTGCGCTGCGACTTGTGCTTGGTGGGTAATGGCCAGTAGCTGCTGCGTCTGCCCAAGTGCGCGCAGTAGCTCACCGACCACTTGCGCCGTACCGCCACTAATACCGACATCGACTTCATCAAATACTAGCATCGGCTTGGCGGCATTATTATCGGCATTGGTCGCTTGCAGTACTTGCATCACCAGTGCCATTCGTGACAGCTCACCGCCTGAGGCAATCTTATGTAGCGGCTGCATCGGCATACCGACGTTGGCGCTAAATAATAAATCAATATCATAGCAACCTTGTGCATTATAGTGGCTCGGCTCGGTCTTCTTGGTAAAGACAAACTCGCAGCGGGCATTGGGTAGCGCGAGCGGTTTTAGTTGCTGCATTAATTGTTTGCTGACGATCGGCGCGGCTTTCGAGCGCTCTTTATTTAACTGAGTGGCGAATGCAAGATAGTCTTGCCATGCCTGTTCAATTTGCGCTGCCATCGCATCACTGCTTGGCTCGTTTTCTAGCTGCTCTAATTGCGCTTCCCAGCTCTTTGCTTCATCGATTAAGTCGCTCGTTGGCAAGCTATGTTTACGTGATAAGCGATGTCCTAAGCTGATAAGACTGTCTAGTGTCTGCAAGCGCTCAGGATCAGGCAGCTGTTGCTCAGCATAATCTGATAGTAATCCTGTCACTTCAGTGATTTGTTGCTGTGCTAAATGTAGCTGTTCAGACGCCTGTTCAAAGGTTTGACTGACACTCATTTGGTTATCACAAAGCTTAATCGCCTGCCCAAGCAAGGTCATAACATCTGGCTCATCCGTGTCATTGTCGAGCAGATGCAAGCCATGACTGGCCTCTATCATGAGGGCTTCGATATTAGACAGCTCTTCGTGCTCTGCTTCAACTTCTGCATAATCAACCGCCAATAACGGCGCAATATCAGCAAGTTGGCTTTGCAATAGTTGAATACGGTCTTGGCGCTGAGCCTCACGGCTCGCAATATCGTCAGCACGGCGTTTGAGCTGCTGATAGGTTTGATAGCTACTGGCAGTTTGTAAAGCTAGAGACGTAATTTGCGCCATCTCGTCCAACCATTGCACCACAAACTGCGGCTTGAGGAGCGCTTGCTGAGCGTGCTGACTATGGATATTAACTAACAATGCACCTAAGCTCTTGAGCTCCGCCAAGCTGACAGGCGTGCCATTTAACCACGCTTTTGAGCGTCCGGTATTGCTGAGCTGACGACGAATGAGGACTTCGGGTTCTTCTAATGGTCGATCATTTTTAGCGAACCACTCAGCGATGACACTGTTATGCTCCACGTCAAACTGCGCATAAATATCGGCTTGCGCCGCCCCGTGTCTGACCATCGCACTGTCTGCGCGCTCACCAACACATAAAGACAGCGCATCCAATAATAATGACTTGCCAGCACCGGTCTCACCCGTGATGACATTGAAGCCTTCAGCCACACTCAGCTCATGCTGAGCGATCAACGCAAACTGATGTAAAGTTAATGATACTAGCATCAATGCCTCTCATGACAGACAATAGACTTCATATACATCTCAAGAAGCCATATATAAAATAGGGTAGATAAGGGAGTGAAATTATTCATTTAACCGTGTTAATGAGATAAATATTATAGGCAAATAGTATGGTGTTAAACGCGCTTAAATACAAACTTTCAAGCGATGTATAATAGATTTTATTGTTGGAAGATTACCATAAAACTGTCAAACACTGGCTATGAGTCATCATCATAATATTCACAATATCAATCGTTAAGATGATTAAGCTTATCAAAATGATGGCTGTATACTAAGCATGGTTGCGGATTAAACTTATAAAAATAGCCCAATTGTAGCGATCAGGTGCTGACTCAAAAAAAGGTGAGTAAGTAAGTTTAAGATTCGCATCAAACAGCATTTTCCTAGTCGCTTTAACAAACTTTATAGATATAATGTGGTAGCATAATCTCACATAATGATAAACTCTTCTGATTAGATTAGTGCAGTGTAATACATGATAACGAGTCATAATTTTGTAAAATGATAGGCGTATAGTTGGAAGAGTATGCCACTCAGTCATTATTCTAAAGTATTTTCATAGAACCTGTGGCTAGCTTTAGCGCACAGATATCTAGTATAGAAGGATACAGTACGTAGTACAGAGGTGTCGGTTAACGACGCAACTCTGGCGGTACTCTAACCAATTACTTATTTTTTAGTTTCGTAATGATTATTTGATAAGGAAGCCACTATGACAGCGGCGCAATTTACTAATGTAACAGTCAATGCTCAAGCGACGATATCTTATGATGGTCGTTGTTCAAGCCACACTATTATGTTCGAAGATGGTCGACATAAAACATTGGGCGTTATCTTGCCTTGTGATAATTTGGTTGAGCATTATCATTTTAGCACCAATACCTCCGAGCGTATCGAGATCACGGGCGGTGAGTGTGAGGTCAAAATTAATGGTGACGAAGAATTCAGCTATTACCGCGCTGGTCAATCATTCGTGGTTGAAGGCAATAGTGGTTTTAATCTGCGAACAGAAGAAATTGTTCAATATATTTGCCACTTAGAAGGGTAAGCTTGCTAAAGCTGTTATTAAGTGATTGATGACAGCAAAGAGCCTTTTACTCAAAAAGAAAAACCTTATCGGATTGGTAAGGTTTTTCTTTTTCTGCTGATATTATTTATATGCAGATATCCATTTATTGATACAATTACTGTCATCTCTTTTTATCGCCTAGTTTTTATCATATAGCGCGATACCCACTTTATAATCAATAGGCCTATTATGGCAAAACCTACCTATTTTTATGGCATTCATGCGATTGATGCCTTACTCGAATATCGTCCTTTAGATGGGCTAAGCTTGTTTGTGCAGCAAGGTCGTGAGACTGATAGCCATGTACAAGCGATTATGGCGCAAGCACGTGACAATGGTATCAGTATCCAACCCACGCAAAAAGACAAACTCACGCAATTGTGTGGCAGCCCGCAGCACCAAGGTGTGGTGCTAAATGCGCGTCCTTTAGGATTTGCTGATGAAGGCTTGCTTGCTACCCTTGCTGGGCGTGACCAATGCTTATTATTGGTCTTGGATCAAATTACTGATGCACATAACTTTGGTGCTTGCTTACGTACCGCAGTGGCGATGGGTGTGGATGCCGTGGTTTGTCCGAAACATCATGCGGCAAGTCTGACACCAACAGTGGCTAAAGTATCGGTCGGTGCAGCAGAGATGATGCCGATTATCAGTGTTACCAATTTGGCACGTACGCTCATGCAAATCAAAAATGCTGGGGTGTTTGTGTTTGGTACAGCGCTTAATGCGGATGCCAAACCGATTCATGCTGCTGATCTGACTGGCAAAACAGCCATTATCATGGGTTCAGAAGGTGAGGGGATGCGTCGCTTGACTATGGAGAGCTGTGATGAGCTGGTGTATATTCCGATGTCAGGAAATGAGCATGGCAACCTTCAAAGTCTAAATGTGAGTGTTGCCACTGGTATGGCGCTGTATGAAGTCAATCGACAGCGTACTTTAGCTGCTGGGCAAGCTTAAGATATTCTTGGTGTAATGGCGCTAATTGCACATACAGAGCCGCAAGATCACTTTCGTTGAGCACCACATCATCTGCATGACGATTACGCTCTTCGCGGCTCAGCTGATTCACCATGATGGCTTTGATTTTTTGTATACTTTGTTCGTCGCGCTGACTGGCCCGCGCAATCTGCGTATCTTCGGTGGCATCCATTACTAAGATACGTTGGCATAAATTGGCAAGCCCTGCTTCTGCTGCTTCAATAAGTAGAGGCGCTGACAATATCACGTAAGGCGAAGTACTGGTTGCCAACTGTGCTTTTGCTGCTTCGCGTATCGCTGGGTGAGTGATTGCTTCTAACTCAATCAATGCCTCAGGATGTGAAAAGACGTGCGTTCTTACTGCCACTCGATCCATTGATCCATCACTATTCAACACCCAATCACCAAATTTTTTCTGGATTTTGTGCAGAGTGGTGCTACCTTTAGCGACGATTTCATGGGCAATCACATCCGCATCAATAATATCAATGCCTTGCTCAGCGAACCAAGCACTCGCAGCAGATTTACCACTACCGATACCACCAGTTAGGCCAACTACTAAGGTTTTGCTTTTCTTTTGCGGGGTCTGAGGCTTATGAGAATAAGGTGAAGATGCTTGTTTTGACATAATAATGACTTATCTGCTCGATATAATGACAGTGATGGTTATAAGCTAAGGAAGTATTTTGGTGTCTATTTTAAGATTTGGTGTCTGCTTGAAAAGGAGCGACCGAAATACTTTCTAGGACAATTTAGTAAGTATACATGCCGAGATACCAGTTGACGATATCTGAGCCATATAATAAAGCAACAATACCAGCGATAGCGATATAAGGACCAAAGGCAAACGGCTTGCTTTCACCCTGCTTCTTCATCAAAATAATCCCAACAATTGAGCCTAATAGAGAAGACAATAAAATAATCAATGGCAACATCATGGGCCCAAGCCAAGCACCTAATACTGCTAATAATTTGAAATCTCCCTGCCCCATACCATGCTTTTTAGTGAGTAGATAAAATATTTTAACCACTATCCACAATGACAAAAACCCTAGCAATAAGCCCCAAATTGACTGGGTAGGTGAGACAAACCAGCCTTGTGAATTCACTGCTAATCCTAAACCCGCTAATGGAAAGGTCAAGCGATCAGGCAGTAATTGGGTATCAAAATCAATACCGGTTAAGGCGACCAGCGTCCATACCAAGATCAGGGCTGACAAGCCAGCTGCAGTTACGCCAAACTGATAAATTACTAATATTGATAGTAGGGCTGTTGCTAGCTCAACCAGTGGATAACGCAGTCCAATCGCAGCTTCACATTCTGAGCAACGGCCACGTAGTATTAACCAGCTAATTAACGGTATGTTTTCGTACCACTTTATTTTGTGGGCGCAATGAGGGCAGCGTGAGGCTGGTCGACTCAAAGTAATTGGCTGGTCAGCTGCTACGATATTTGTTAGGGGCAGAGTGTGTTCGCGAGGCATGTCTGCTTGTTCTGACATAAACTGGCTGCACTCTTGTCGCCAACTATAAACCATCATCAGCGGAATACGGTGAATCACTACATTTAAAAAACTGCCAACGCAAAGACCTAATAGGCTAAATATGCCTAAAGCGATAGGCATATTGTCTTGTAATAACTCTATAAATTGCATGAAACCACCATCATATCACTGAACCCATCTGGAAGATTGGTAAATACATGGCAATTACCAAGCCACCTACTAATACACCGAGCACCGCCATAATCATAGGCTCCATCAAGCTAGTTAGACCATCAACAGCATTATCGACTTCGTTTTCATAATATACTGCTACTTTATCAAGCATCTCTTCTAAGCTACCAGACTCTTCACCGATGCCAACCATTTGAATAGCCATACTTGGAAATAAATTAGTAGAACGTATTGAAAACTGTAACTGTTGACCAGTAGAAACATCATTTTTGATTTGCTGAGTGGCATTATAAAATACAACATTATTGGTTGCACCCGCTGTAGAATCGAGGGCATCAATAAGCGGCACGCCTGCAGCAAAGGTCGTCGATAGTGTACGAGCAAAACGCGCAATAATAGCTTGATAAGCAATATTGCCAAATACTGGAACCTTTAAAACCGCACGGTCTAAAAAGTCACGGAATTTCTTAGAGCGTTTTTTCGTCTCTGAAAAGCCAACTATAGTACCGCCGATAATGATGATTAAAATAAACCACCACGCCTGCATCCACTCAGACATATTGACAACCATTTGGGTAAAAGCAGGCAGCTCTGCACCAAAAGATTCGAATAAATCTGAGAAAACTGGAACTACTTTTATCAATAGAATCATGGTGACAATGATAGCGACTACGATGACTGCAATAGGATATTTTACTGCTTTTTTAATTTTAGATTTGAGTAGTTCACTTTTTTCTTTATAGGTCGCGACGCGTTCAAGCATGGTTTCCAGTGCACCTGACTGCTCACCAGAATCGACGAGTGAACAAAACAGATCATCAAAATAACGCGGGTGCTTGCGTAATGCTGAAGCAAAGGTTCCACCCGCTTCAATGTCAGATTTTATTTGTAATACCAAGTCTTTCATACTGGGGTTATCAAGTGAGTCAGCAACAATCTCAAAGGATTGAGTCAATGGCACGCCTGCTTTCATCATAGTAGCCAATTGACGGGCAAAAATAGCAATATCGATAGGTTTGATAGGTTTTTTAAAAGTGTAAAGCGGCTTCGGTTTTTTCTTGATACCTTTGACGCTGATACCTTGTTTGCGTAAAGTCGCTTTTGCTAACTCTAAACTACGGCTGGTAGTCTCCCCTTTTACTTTTTGTCCGCGTCGATTCACCCCATCATAGACAAAGTCTAACAGCATGTCGGTCTTCGCTTTTGCCATGTTACTACCCTCAAAATATTGTCTAATATAGATATTGCAAAGATGTACAACGATGCCTGACTCATTACATAAAAAAGGCATACTTTATTTTAACGTAAAAAACCAGTATAACTCTGTTTTATATTTAAGTATATCTGGTAGAGATTATTGCTGATTTATAAAATTCCGTACAATTAACGCCCATCATCTCAGTCCTCATATAAATAATGGCATTACTCATATAAGGACAGTTTTAAATTTCCAAACGCCCTTTTATCAGTGCATTACTAAAAGCTGTTTTTTCGACAATTCAAGATTAAAAAGTAGTTGGTTTAGTCACTCCAAACGTTCCTCTCTAGTGATCAGCAGTGTCTGTATTTTTGTGCGTATGCAACATGCGCATAGCCAGTATGCTTACTCAGAAGTGACGCGCATCATTTCTTGAATACTGGTTACGCCTTGTAAGACTTTTAAAATCCCAGAGCGACGCAGGTCTCGGAAGCCATTTTTGAGTGCAGCGTCTTTGATATCTATCGCGTTACCATCTTCCATAATAATACGTGAGATATCAGGGCTGACTTTCATGACTTCGTAGATACCGACTCGTCCTTTATAACCTTCACGGCATTCATTACAGCCTACTGGCTCGTGAATGATATTGTCTGGATTATCCAAATCGGCGTCTGTAAAGCCGAGCTCAAGCAGACTTTGCTTAGGGATATTAATAGGTTTTTTACAGTTTTTACACAAACGTCGTGCTAGGCGCTGGGCAATGACCAAGTTCACTGAAGTCGCGATATTAAAGGAAGCCACACCCATGTTCCGCAGCCGCGTCAGTGTTTCAGGTGCTGAGTTGGTATGTAGAGTTGAGAGCACCATGTGCCCTGTTTGCGCTGCTTTAATTGCAATTTCCGCAGTTTCAAGGTCACGAATCTCACCGACCATGACAATATCAGGATCTTGGCGTAAAAAAGATTTGAGGGCATTTGCGAAAGTTAGACCCACTTTTGGATTGACGTTGACTTGATTGATCCCCTCTAAGTTAATCTCCACTGGATCCTCGGCAGTGGATATGTTGGTCGCGCCAGTATTTAAAATATTAATACCAGTATAAAGCGACACGGTCTTACCAGAACCAGTTGGTCCCGTGATAAGCAACATTCCTTGTGGTTTATGCAGTGCCTCTAAAAACATATCTTTCTGATCAGGTTCATAGCCGAGCGCTTCAATACCCAACATCGCTGAAGAAGGATCCAAAATACGAAGTACAAGTTTTTCGCCAAATAGGGTAGGCAGACAGCTTACTCGAAAGTCGATGGCTTTATCTTTAGATATCTTAAGCTTGATACGTCCATCTTGTGGCACACGGCGCTCTGAAATATCCATCTGCGACATTACTTTTAAGCGGGCTGCAATTTTCCCAGCCAGTTGTACAGGTGGATTGGCCATTTTTTGCATCACCCCATCGATACGAAAGCGAACGCGATAGGTTTTTTCATAGGGTTCAAAGTGCAAGTCAGAGGCGCCCATACGAATGGCATCAACCAGCATTTTATTAACAAATTTTACAACAGGTGCTTCCTCGACGCTATCACTAAGCTTGGTCTCGCTTTCCTCTTCTTCACCTTCATCAAAGCCAATATTTAAATCGCTATCAGAGAAGCTATTAAAATTTTGCATGGTATCAGCGTAAAGACTTTCAATACGCTTTTTTAACTTATCTTCTTCGACGACAATAGCTTCAATAGACAGCCGTGAATTAAAAGCAATAGCGTCAATTGCATCCACACGAGTTGGATCACTTAATGCGACGAATAAACGCTGTCCTCGTTTGAATAGTGGCAACGCATTAAATTTACGAACGATTTTTTCATCTACTAAGTCTTTTGGAATGACATCAATATGTAAGGCATCAAGGTCGAAAAGAGGATCACCAAAAGCTTGTGACAAAATCTGCGCAAGATGATAAGCATCTGCTAATTTATTGTCGACTAGGTAGGGCACTAGTCCTACTTGTTGCTGTTGCGATTCGGTCTGCGCGATTTTCATATTCGCTTCGCTGACGATACCTTCGCTGATTAGCTGGTGCGCTAAACCACCATATTTGCTCGTGGTGATAGACATTACGACTTCTCCTTAATACCCAATATGCTATATATTTGTCTGAAATCCATATACTTCTGAGAGCCACTTACTATTATAATTTTTAACAAATACCTGCTATAAGTCATTGTTTGCCTTTAGGCCATCATTAATAACAGTCAATGCAGAGATGCTCTTATAAGAGATTTAGCAGAGAAAGCGTTTTAATAGTGTGGGTTATCAGTAGCTTGGTCGTTAGATTATTGATAATGTTCTGTTATATATAGACACAATACTATAAAACATTACTTTAGTTTAAAGGTTTTATATGGACGATTGAGTGTTTGACCCAAAAAAATCATAGCTTGAGACAATGTCTAGAGCGTATCCTCAATTTAATAGACTATCTTCTAAATGGGCTAAATTTTGCCAAACATCGTTAAATAGTCTATCAATATCTCGATAATATCTGCGCTACTTTCCTTGTTTGACAGTAATTTATCTCATTTTTAAGAGTGAGGACACGCCCTAGTAAATATTCGCACTGACTGTCTGTTTTTCTGCTGGTGGCAGCATACTATAGCACTTGAGAATTATTTGTTATACTGGCGCGCATATTAGCCAAATTGGCAAGAATAGATGAAACAAGGTAGATGAGTATGCAAGCTTGGGTAATTGGTAATTGGAAACAAAATCCAGCAACGAGTCACGACGTCGATTTATTGTTGAATAATTTGTTGACTACGATTGATGCTAAAGAGCAAGCCGCCACAGAACGGTCAAATAGTCGCTGTCAGTTGATGGTGGCACCAAGCTGTATTCATCTGGCAGCTGTCAGTGCGCGTTTAGCCGGTAGTTCGATATTGAGTGCAGCGCAAGACGTCAGTGCGCATAGTGCCAGTGTTGGCGCTTATACGGGTGATTGCTCAGCACAGCAAATAGCAGACGCTGGGGCAACTTGGACGATACTGGGTCATTCTGAGCGTCGCCAGTATCATAGCGAGTCTCACGATACGTTATTGCAAAAAGTGACTCACGCACTCACCCAAGGTTTGGGTGTGGTATTTTGTATTGGTGAAACTCAGGCTCAATATGATGATAAGCAAACCCTTGACGTAATTGACACTCAGTTATCAGTAATAAAAGAAGTGATTACTATCCAACCAGATCTCATATCATCACTATCTGATCGACTGATCATTGCTTATGAGCCAGTGTGGGCGATTGGTACTGGCAAAGTCCCAACCGTGAGCGAAGTCAGTCAAACGCATCAGCATATTAAGCAAACCATCACAGGCTTTGCAGAATCATTAAAGGTAATGAGTGTGCTATATGGTGGTAGTGTCAATGCGGATAATGCCGATAGCTTTGCCGCAGATCCTATGATTGATGGGGCATTGGTTGGCGGCGCATCATTAAAGGTAGAGAGTTTTTTGGCAATTGCCAATGCCTTTAGTCGAGCTAAAGACTAGTTAATAGAGATAAAACGTGCATTTCATGGCGGTCTCGATTATAAAATGTCTTTATCAGTTGGCAAAAGTAGGTTTAACAGTGCCCTTGCAATCGTGTACAATGCGCCTTATTTATATAATCGATTTGGCAGCATAACCCGTCAATTGCTATTCCTATTAACCGTAAGATTTATTTTCCGTTATCAGTCGTCATTACGCGGCAAAAGAGGCCACCATGTTTACGTTTATATTAGCCCTGCATATTATCGTGGCGATTGCCATGATCGGCTTGATTTTGATACAGCATGGTAAAGGGGCAGACGCTGGAGCTTCTTTTGGCGCTGGCTCGTCAGGTACGGTTTTTGGTGCGGCAGGAACAGCGAACTTTTTAACGCGTGCGACAGCAGTATTAACAGTGATATTTTTTATCACCAGTATGACGCTAGCCGTTCACGCGCGCAAACAGGCTGAAGATCAGTTCCGTTTAGATGCCCCTGTGTCAGCGCCACAAACGCCGCGTCCATTGACACAGAATCCTCAATAACTGTATTTTAAAGACACTTGCCTTTAATAGCTGTCTTTAGTCATTGCCTTTTAATTGAGGCAGCTCTTGCTATTTTGAGGCGTTAGATTTACAATGCTTTTCTGTTTTAGCAGTCTGATTCTATCGATGCCTACCTTAAGCATCTATTATGATAGATTAGATAGTAATAGTAGAGCAGTGAAAAATGCGATTGTGGTGGAATGGTAGACACGCCATCTTGAGGGGGTGGTGGCGCAAGCTGTGGGGGTTCAAGTCCCCCCAATCGCACCAAGTTTTTAAAGTTGTAACGTATTAAGTGTGGCGTTAGTAATATAGGTAAGAAATTTAGTTTAATTTATTTAAAATAAAGATTGACACTTATATAAAACCCCCCTATAATACGCACCATAGATTGATGCGGGGTGGAGCAGTCTGGTAGCTCGTCGGGCTCATAACCCGAAGGTCGTTGGTTCAAATCCAGCCCCCGCTACCACTTTTTATACTGATGTTTTGTACACTAAATTTGTCAGTAACGATTAGCCCACCATTATGTTTGTGGGTTTTTTTGTATCTGATGGTCAGTGGTATCGCGGTATCTATCCTACTTATGCTAAGCTCTAGTTCTATAGAGTGCGATATTATTCGTTATTGGTTGTCACCTGCCGCTATCGGCGCGCTGCTTCTTAAGCACACTATCCTTTATTACTCACTCCTTTATCGATAGTACTGCTTTGTGAATAATAAAAGCATTGTCTGGCTGAGCTTGATGTTTTTTGTGCTCATCCCTATATAAGCGCATATCATATAAAATAATATGTTTGTGATTTAAGATAACATAATGACTGTGTCTCTTACTAATAAATAAATTTCATGAGTGAGCGACAATTACGCGGTTTACTAAGTACGATAGATACGTGAATAGGAAAAGATAAATAGATTATGAAGCTTTCAACCAAAGTTACAGAACTGACTAATATTATTGCTCCTGCCGTCGCGGCTTGCGATGTGGCATTATGGGGTATCGAGTTTGCACCGCAAGGTAATCGCTCTTTATTACGCATTTATATTGAGGCATTGCCAGAAGAGCAGGCCCAAAATAAACAAGTAACCATTGAAAACTGTGCAGCAGTGAACCATCAAGTGAGCGGTATTCTTGAGGTTCATGATCCGATTGCTGGTGAGTTTATCTTAGAAGTTTCTTCACCAGGTTTCGACCGTGCATTCTTTTCAGATGAGCAGATGCATGCCTATGTTGGTCAAACCGTCAGCTTGCGTTTAATACAAGCGATTGGTGAAGGTGATCAAAAACGTCGCAAAGCGACAGGTACTTTAGATAGTATCGATGCAAATGTCTTAAATCTGACATCAAGCGATGGTCAGCAGTTTGAGATTGCGCTGAGTAATATTGATAAAGCCAATTTGATTTATGAAGATGCCTAAGCTTTTGTACAGCTTGGTTTGATTTGAAAACTTGAAGTAACAAATCATTCATCAGCATTTTAATATCCAAACAGCTTATATAGCTTACGGTGAAAATATAATAGCAATACATAAATTATAAAATTTAAGTCAATTAAAAATGATAGGACAGGTATAGCATGAGTCGTGAAATCTTAACGGTAGTAGAAACTGTCAGTAATGAAAAGGGCTTAAATCCTGAAGATATCTTTGAAGCGATAGAAGACGCTTTGGTGGTATCGACTAAGAAAAAAGTATACACCGAACAGCCAGAAGTGGCAGTACGGGTTGCTATCGACCGTACAACGGGCGATTATGATACTTATCGTTACTGGACAGTGGTTGCAGATGAAGACCATGAAATGCCTGCTTGTCAGCTAGCCATCAGCGATCTTGATCCAGAAGAATGGTCAATCGGCGATGTCAAAGAAGAACAGATTGAATCGATTGAGTTTGGTCGTATTGCTGCGACGCAAGCCAAACAAGTCATCATCCAAAAGATTCGTGAAGCTGAGCGTAATTTAGTAGCAGATGCTTTTGAGCCGCGTGTTGGCGAGATGATGTATGGCGAAGTCAAGAAGCAGACTCGTGATGGCTATATCATTGATCTAGGTGACAATGCCGAAGGCTATTTGTCACGTGATCAGATGCTGCCGCGTGAGCAATTACGTGCAAAATCACGTATCAATGCCATTTTGTATCATGTAAACCGTGAAAACCGCGGCGCTCAGTTGCTACTGTCTCGTACTCATCCTGAAATGCTTTCAGCATTGATGCAAAAAGAAGTGCCTGAAATTGCCGAACAAATTATTGAAATCCGCAACGTCGCGCGCTTGCCGGGTACTCGTGCTAAAATAGCTGTGAAAACCAACGATCATCGTATCGATCCAGTTGGTGCTTGTATTGGTATGCGTGGTACACGTATCCAAGCCGTACAGCAGGAGCTTGATGGCGAACGCATTGATGTGGTGGTATGGTCAGATGATCCAGCACAGTTCATTATCAGTGCTTTAGAGCCAGCTGACGTCAGTAGCATCATCTTGGATGAAGATACGCAGACAGCTGATATTATTTTTAGTACCAATGATCAGTTGGCACGTGCGATCGGTTCACAAGGTCAAAACGTACGTTTGGCGTCTGAGTTAACGGGCTATAAGCTTAATATGATGCTAGAAGAAGAATATCAGCAGCGTCAACAAAACGAATCGAAAGCCTTTATCGAATTATTCTATGAACGTTTAGAAGTGGATAAAGACTTAGCACAAGCACTGGTCGATATTGGTTTTACCAGTATTGAAGAAGTGGCTTACGTACCAGTTGAAACCTTTTATGATATCGAAGGTTTAGACGATGAAGCGATTGAGATGATTCAAGAGCGTGCAAAAGAAGTCGTCATCGCTGATGAGCTGGTCAAACAACAGAACATGAAAGAGCCAAGTCAAGAGCTACAAGAGCTTGAAGGTATGACAGTCAATTGGGCCTATAAAATGGCACAAAAAGACATTATTACCGTTGATGATTTGGCAGAACAAGCAGTCTTCGATCTCGAAGATATCGAAGGTTTAGACTCTGAAACCGCAGGAAAACTCATCATGAAAGCTCGGGAATCTTGGTTCAATGAATAAGCGGTAACTGCATATCGCTGTCTTTTAGTGATATGCTATCGATAATAAAGTGCTGGTATGAACGCAGTACCAATACCAGCCTTACCCCAATCATTTGTAGCCAACAACTGAATTGAACATATAGCAAATAATAGACAGTAGGTGATAATAAATGGCAGATAAGACCGTCAAAGAACTGGCAGATATGGTAGGCAAAACCGCAAGTGCTGTACAACAGCAATTGGTAGATGCTGGACTGCCTGCTCGTGCAGAGGGTGACCTAGTCACTGAGCTTGAGCAAGAGAAGTTGGTGACGTATTTAAAGCAAAGTCATGGTCAGCAAGAAAAGCGTCGTATTAGTCTTAAATCTAAGACAACTAGCACTGCGCGCGTGACCGGCTCTTCAGGTAAATCTAAGAGCGTCAATGTGGAAGTGCGTAAAAAGAAAGTATTTGAAAAGCCTGATCCAGAAAAAATGGCTGAAGAGTTGGCTGCGCGTGAGCAAGCGATGATTGAGTCGCAAGCGCGTGCTGCTAAAGATGCTGAAGAGCGTGCTGCTACTAAGAAAAAATCTGAAGAACGTCAAGCTGCAACCTTGGCGGCAATGCGTGCAAGCTTAGGCTCTAGCAAAAAGTCAGATGATAAAAACGACGATATCTCAACCTCAGTGGTCGTGAAAAAAGGTGGCAAAACCACTGTCGAAGTCAAACCTAAAGACCAACCGAAGAAAAAAGTTGCAGCGACGAAACCGAAAGTTGAAACGGCAATTGAGCGTAAAGCGCGCGAAATGCGTGAGAAAGAAGAAGCTCGTTTACGTGAAATCGAAACAGAAACACGCCGCGCTCAAGCTGAAGAAGCACAGAAACGTACGCTTGAACAAATGCGTAAAATGGCTGGAAAATATACAGATCAGCCTGCTTCTGAAGTTCGTAAAGATGAGCCACTCGCTGAAGGTTTGGTTGGTGATGCCTTAGAAGAATCATTTGAAAAAGAACGTCGTGAAATCAAGCGTGGCACCAGTAGTACTAGTGCTCGTGGCCGTGGTCGTCGTAAGAATCAAGATGAGCGTGAAATCAAAAACCGTAAAAACGGTTTGCGTTCAACGCAAGCATCACAGCATAAGTTCGAAAAACCTGTTGAAAAAATTGTTTACGATGTTGAGATTAGTGAACAAATTACAGTCGCAGATCTTGCTCAACGTATGGCAGTTAAAGCGCGCGAAGTCACCAAATTGCTTATGAAAATGGGTGAGATGGCTCGTGAGTCAGATACGATTGATCAAGCGACAGCAAGTTTGCTCGTTGAAGAGATGGGTCACAATCCAGTACTGGTTAGTGATACTAAGGTTGAAGACGATCTACAAGACGCCGTTGATGAGCGTAGCAGTAACGTTCAAACTCGTCCGCCAGTAGTCACAATTATGGGTCACGTCGATCACGGTAAGACATCGCTACTCGATAAAATTCGTGAGACAAAAGTGGCAACTGGTGAAGCAGGTGGTATTACTCAGCATATCGGTGCTTATCACGTTAAAACCGATCGCGGTGTGATTACCTTCCTTGATACTCCAGGTCACGCGGCCTTTAGTGCTATGCGTTCACGCGGTGCACAGGCGACTGATATTGTTGTGTTAGTTGTTGCCGCTGATGATGGTATGATGCCGCAAACAGCAGAAGCTATTGATCATGCTCGTGCTGCTGGTACGCCAATTATCGTTGCAATCAATAAAATGGATAAGCCAAGCGCTGATCCAGATCGCGTTCTTAATGAATTGACTGCTAAAGAAGTCGTTTCAGAAGAGTGGGGCGGCGATACCCCAATGGCTCGCATCTCAGCCAAAACTGGCGATGGTATTGATGAGCTGTTAGAACTTATTAGCCTACAAGCTGAACTAATGGAGCTAGAAGCACCGTTAGATGGCGCTGCTCAAGGTGTGGTCATTGAATCAAGACTTGAAAAAGGGCGCGGTCCGGTTGTTAGTGTCTTAGTTAAAAAAGGCACATTAAAGCAAGGCGACTTGGTCTTGGCCGGCGAGCATTACGGTAAAGTTCGTGCGATGACTGATGAACATGGTAAGCGTATTCAATCAGCAGGTCCTTCTATCCCTGTAGAAATTTTAGGCCTACCTGAAACGCCAGCAGCTGGCAGCGAGTTCTTAGTCTTAACCGACGAGAAAAAAGCTCGTGAAGTGGCAGAGTTTAGAAGCAACCGTGAGCGTGAGCGTCAACTTGAACGTCAGAATGCCATGCGTTTAGAAAGCATGTTTGATCAGATGGAACAAGGTGATGTGTCATTCTTGAATATCGTATTGAAAACCGATGTTCGTGGTTCGCTTGAAGCACTGCTTTCAGCATTGAATGAGCTATCAACTGATGAAGTTAAAGTCAGAGTAATCAGCTCAGGCGTCGGTCCTATCTCTGAATCTGATGTGACACTTGCAGAATCTAGCGAAGCGGTATTGTTGGGTTTCAACGTTCGTGCTGATGCGACCGCACGTCGCAAAGCGGACGCCGCCAATATGGATATCCGTTATTACAGCGTTATCTATGGTTTGATTGATGATGTGAAAGCAGCTATGAGTGGTATGCTTGCGCCAGAACATCGTGAGAAAATCCTTGGTGTTGCAGACGTTCGTGAAGTATTCCGTTCTAGTAAGTTCGGTGCTGCTGCTGGTTGTATGGTGGTTGAAGGTACAATTTATCGCAACAAACCTATCCGCGTATTGCGTGATGACCAAGTTATCTTTACCGGTCAATTGCAATCATTGCGTCGCTATAAAGAAGACGTTAATGAAGTACGTACTGGTATGGAATGTGGTATGGCTGTTCGTGGCTATGATGTCGAAGCTGGCGATAAGATCGAAGTCTTTGAAATCCAAGAGTTTGCACGTACTATCTAACGTTACAGTTCGATAGCAGGATATCTAATTATGCAATATGCTTAATCAGCTGAGCAGATTAGTATCTTCTTAATATCTAGCTGTACTTAGGCCTAACAGGTACATCCTGCTAGGCCTTTTTTACCAACTATTAGTCCTAAAATTTGTTAATAAGCCAATATATCAATCAGTGAAAATAAGCCATATTAAAGTAAGGTAACAATATGAACCAACGTCTACAACGCTTAGCCGACCAAATTCAACGTGAGCTTGCTGTTCTCATCCGTGATGCAGTCAATGACCCTCGTTTGACTGGTTTTGTCACTATTTCTAGTGTCAAGGTTAGTCCTGACTTAGGATATGCTGATGTCTATGTCACCATCATGGAGCCTGAGCTTAACGATTCCATGAACAAGACCAATCATGAAGAGAGTATCAAAGTACTTAATAAAGCGGCGGGTTTTTTGCGCACCGAATTAAGCCATAGTCTCAAAACACGTACCACACCACGCTTGCGTTTTCATTATGACGAAGTGACTGCTCGTGGTAATTACATGATGGATTTAATCAGTAAAGCAGTTATTAAGACTGAAGAAAATGAGTCTGATGAGCAAGAAAACGAAGAGTAGAAGGGTAAAAGTCGTTATGTCTATCGCATCTACGCAAGCGGATAAAAAGTTTAGTAATCACCCTAACAAGATTAAAGTCTCGGGTGTTATTTTAGTTGATAAACCCAAAGGCATGACTTCACAGCAAGTGGTTTCAAAGGTGAAGTATCTTTTTAAGTCGCCAAATCATGACAGTAAAAAAGCGGGGCACACAGGGACACTTGACCCAATGGCAACCGGTCTATTGCCGATTTGTATGGGTGAAGCGACGAAATTTAGTCATTATCAGCTAGATGCGGACAAATCCTATCAAGCAACTATTTTACTTGGTAGTCAGACTGATACGGGTGATGCCGATGGTCAAATCGTTGCACAAGCACCCATTCTAGCGTTTGATAATGCACTGTTAGGCAAAGTTGCCCAGCAGTTTTTAGGTGCTCAGCAGCAGATACCACCGATGTATTCTGCACTAAAAAAAGATGGCAAAAAACTCTATGAGTATGCTCGTGCGGGAATCGAGGTAGAACGAGCGCCTAGAGATATTGTAATCAAGGCCATTGATTTAAAAGCGCTTGATCATGAGCAAATTCAATTGACAGTGACCTGTACTAAAGGTACTTATGTGCGTGTACTCGGTGAAGACATCGCCAAAGCGATGGGTACATTAGGGCATTTGACTGCATTACGCCGTACGCAGGTTGGTGATTTCAAAATCAATGATGCGATTACTTTGTCAGACTTGGAAGCATTAGCGTTTGATAACAGGCAAGAGCAATTGATGCCGGTAGATGCTTGCATTAATATTGAAGCTGAGATGGTATTGACGGTTGAGCAGTGTGAGCGTATACACATGGGTCAACGTTTGAATGTATTTGAGCAACTGACAGACAGTCTGCGCGACTATATTTCAACTAGTATCAGTCATCAATCGTCTGTGTCAGAAAACAACGATATTCAACTAGATAGTGATATGGTTAGTAGTGAAGATGACCAACAACCCCTGATCCATGAGATTCCAGCTGATATTCGTTTGATAAATCAGCAAGGTCAGTTTCTTGGATTGGGTGCCGTAAGTCTCAACGGTAGATTGCAGCCTAAAAAATTGATCCAGCGTTAATGTTACGGTTCTTATATAACCCTCGTTTAAACACGATTTAGCTTACTAATAGTTTACACTAATCACATATCCTCACATTTTATTGCAGGTTTCACCTATGGTGGAACCTGTTTTTTTTGTACTTTAGATCTACCGGATAGGAAGTCTGGATAGAAAAATAAATCGAACTAAGACTCTAAGAATAAGAACATAAAAAAATAATAAGATAAGAAGTCATATATCAAAAATAAAAACTAGGTTCGAAAGAGAATATTTAATAGGAACAAGATGGGTCAGAGGAAGACTATACAGCCAATAATAACAACGACTCATAAAAATAAAGTATGAATAATAAAACAACTAAAAGAAAATCACTCATAACGAGAAAAGGAATATCATGAAAACCATCGCTTTTTTACTACACAATAACTTCGAGCAAGCAGAATACGAAGAGGTTAATAATCAACTCAAAGATAAAGGTTACAAGACACTTCTTATAACCACAAATAAAGAAAAAGAAGTGCAAGCCATGCAGCAAGATGTAGACAAAGGCGACACCTTTATTGCTGATATTTTTGCAAAAGACGCAAGCATTTCTGATTATGATGCGTTGGTACTACCAGGTGGTACTGTCAATGCGGATACGATTCGTGGCAATGAAGAGGCTCATAGTATTATCAATGCTATCAATGATGCAGGCAAGCCATTAGCTGTCATTTGCCATGCTCCTTGGGCACTTATCAATACAGGTATTGCCAAAGGTAAAACGCTCACTGCTTATCATACGCTGCAGATAGATTTAGAAAACGCTGGTGCAAAATTTGTAGATCAAACAGTACAGGTAGACGGTAATTTGATTACCTCACGTAATCCAGATGATATCAGCAATTTCGTTGATGCTATTGATAAGGCATTATCTTAATTTTTCTACCCATTTACTGAATAATTAATTATTTATATTTCTTAAACGTTCACAACCGTAACTGAGGAAAATATTATGTCAAATTCTAATCCAAACGATACCAAGCTTGAGCAACAACGTTCTGAGTCAGCAACTGCAGCGCTTAAAAGCCAAACTGAGAACAATCATACTGAAGATAGTGAAGCCGCAGCAGATCGTATTGCAGACAACCTAGGAAATGCTAAAGAAGACAAGTAGAGTATGTAAAGTGTCATCCATAATAAGGTGACACTGATATATGTGCTGATCATCTCTACATCTCAATGCCACTGACGATATTTGTATCTCAATGTAAAAAGTATAAAACAGCTACTTCAAAAAATAATAATTCAGGAGCTAATATGAGTAATTCATTGAATAACATGAATGAGCAAGAAAAAGAGATTGAAAGGCTTGCAGAAGACATCAATCCTAGCGAGCATGCTACTCCTGATAGTTTAGCAGAAGTTACCACAGCTACACCGCTTGAAGATGATGAACTAGGCGGTAACGCGACGGAAGATGACGTCAAGAAATAAGCAAATTCTATTGCCTATTGACGGATGATTTAACTATAAAAAATAAATCTGACTTTACAAGTATTATGAAAAACTGCTGCTAGTTCAGCAGTTTTTTGTTATAATCACCGTCACATTTACATTAGGTTGAGATAAGACATCGTGCTTCATAGGCTGTCCAAAACGGATAGTTATATTAAGTGGTCTCTCATCGCCGCTTATTCTAGATGGTCGTTATGACTCATTAGCTTGTCGTACACTAGGTCAACTCTAGTAATGCAGGGTTGTCCTGAATGATGTGCAGGCTATTTTATTTACTATTCTACTGCTTTAGAACTTACTCAAATTCGAGAATGTTTTAAAGCTTTTAGCATTGCCGGAGATATTTATGCTAACTAATACCGATCGCGAACAAATCATTGCTCAATACCAACGTGGCGAAAATGACACTGGTTCTCCAGAAGTTCAAGTAGCACTATTGAGTGCTCGTATCAACGATTTGCAGAACCATTTTAAAGCACATAAAGCTGATCATCATAGCCGTCGCGGTCTTATCCGTATGGTTAACACGCGTCGTAAATTGCTTGATTACCTAAAAGGTAAAGATCTTGGTCGTTACACCACGCTTATCAGCCAGTTAGGTCTACGTCGTTAATCTAACGACAATAGTACGAGTGGATGCTAAAATAAAAGAAGCCATTATATGGTGCTATTTTAGAATTTTTTCTGATTCGCTTGGAACTTGCTTGTTGCTATCGATAAAATAGATTTTTCTAAAAACGGTGTGGAATAGTTTCACGCCGTTTTTTTATGCTTATTCATTTTCAAGATTGACTTTGGATAGCATTGGTTACAAAGACCCATTCAAAGTAGGTAATAGAAGTTTTCGTAAAAATAGTAATACTAAAGCCTAGAGCTAAGTGTTTTCTATCGATAATTGCTGTGTTCCGCAATTCATTGGTCAATGGCTATAAATCACTGTAAAATAATGCCTTGTGAGTTTGATAGTATATCTACTACATATATGGTGACTATTTATAAAATACCTATTTCTTAGCTTATAGAATAGCTAGCTGCGCTAATACCTGACTCTCAAAAGCGCAGAAAAATAGCCTATAGGGTTTTTAGCACCGAAGTCTTTTGACTTAAGGTCTTTTTGATAGTATTTATAGTAAAGCCAAAATTGAATGACCAAATATACACAATAGTACGATGTCTAGCACCGATAGGCATATGGAATAACTAGGTAATGTTATTGGCACTGGTTGAGATGATTTCTGAGAGAAAGACTGTCAATTATTAGTCATATACACTAGTAGTCACATACACAGAATTTTAATGAAAAATATCAGCTTTTTATAATGCTGATATTACTTTCGTCAGTCAACATTAGGAAGATTATATGACAATGTTTAACACCATTAAGCGTGAATTTCAGTATGGCAACCAACAGGTTGTGATCGAGACAGGTCGTATTGCTCGTCAAGCAAACTCTATCTTAGTACATATGGGCGGCGTTACAGTACTTGTCGCAGCAGTGGTAAAGTCAGAGGCTAAAGAAGGTCAAAACTTCTTTCCGCTAACGGTCAACTATCAAGAAAAAATGTATGCAGCGGGCAAAATCCCAGGTGCCTATGGCAAACGTGAAGGTCGTGCAAGCGAGTTCGAAACCCTAACCTCACGCTTGATTGACCGCCCGATTCGTCCGCTATTCCCTGAAGGTTATGTTAACGAAATTCAAATTACGGCAACGGTTGTTTCATCAGATAAGACTCAGTCTGCAGATATCGCAGCCTTAATCGGCGCATCAGCGGCACTGGCTATCTCTGATGCACCATTCAATGGTCCAGTCGCAGCTGCCCGTGTTGGCTTTATCAACGGCGAGTACATCCTGAACCCAACGATTGAGCAGCTTAAAGAGAGTGACCTTGACCTAGTGGTTGCCGGTACTAAATCTGCTGTATTGATGGTTGAGTCAGAAGCCGCTGAGTTGTCAGAAGATCAGATGCTAGGCGCGGTACTATATGGTCATCAGCAACAGCAAATCGTTATTGATAACATTGCTTCAATGGCAGAAGAAATCGGTACTGCTAAGCAGCAGTATACTGCCCCTGAGCGTGATCAAGCGCTTACTAGCAGCATGAAAGAGCAGTTTGGCGAGCAAGTTGCTGACGCTTATACAATTACTGATAAGCAAGCTCGTTATACTAAGCTTGATGAAATCAAGCAATCAATTATTGATACGCTCGCTGGTGATGCTGAGTCAGAAACTTATGCTGATACCGTATCTGAGCTTAAAGAAATTTATAACGATCTTAAATATCGTACGGTTCGTGACAATATCTTGTCAGGTAAGCCGCGTATTGATGGTCGTGATCTTGAGACTGTTCGTGCCCTTGACGTACAAGTTGGTGTATTGCCATACACGCATGGTTCAGCATTGTTCACACGCGGTGAAACGCAAGCATTGGTTACGACCACGCTTGGTAACAGCCGTGACGTCAACATGATTGACTCACTAGGTGGCACGATTCGTGACCATTTCATGCTGCATTACAACTTCCCACATTTCTCAGTTGGTGAAACAGGTCGTGAAGGTATTCCAAAACGTCGTGAAATTGGTCATGGTCGTCTAGCTCGCCGCGGTGTACAAGCGATGCTACCGGATAGCGAACGCTTCCCGTATGTTATCCGTGTGGTATCAGAGATTACTGAGTCAAATGGTTCATCTTCTATGGCGTCTGTTTGTGGTGCAAGTTTGGCATTGATGGATGCTGGTGTTCCACTAAAAGCACCAGTTGCTGGTATCGCCATGGGTCTGGTTAAAGAAGGTGAGCGTTTCGCTGTCTTGTCAGATATCTTAGGTGATGAAGATCATCTTGGCGATATGGATTTTAAAGTTGCTGGTTCTAAAGACGGTATTACTGCGCTGCAGATGGACATCAAGATCGAAGGTATTACGCCTGACATCATGGAGCAAGCGCTTAAGCAAGCCCATGCTGGTCGTATCCACATCTTAGAAGCGATGAATAAAGTATTGCCTGAGAGTCGTACTGAAATCAACGCTCATGCACCAAACTATGCGGTTATCGAAATCAATCCGGATAAAATCCGTGACGTAATCGGTAAAGGCGGCGCGATGATTCGTCAGCTAACCGAAGAGACTGGCGCAGTTATCGATATCGATGATGGCGGCACGATTCGTATCTTTGGTGAAAACAAAGCGGCAACTAAAGCAGCTATCGGTAGAATCGAAGCGTTGACGGCAGAAGTTGAAGTGGGCAAAACTTATGAAGGTACGGTTGCTCGTATCGTTGATTTTGGCGCGTTTATTAACGTCTTGCCAAATACTGATGGCTTGGTACACATCTCACAAATCGCTGAAGAGCGCGTTGAAAATGTTTCTGACTACCTAAAAGAAGGTCAGATCGTTAAAGTCTTCGTCCAAGACGTTGATAACCGTGGTCGTATTAAATTGACTATGAAAGGTATCGAGCAAAGCTAATCGATATCTAATGTAGTCAACATCTAAAAACCGCTTTAAGTCTCTCGTCATGAGTGCTTAAGGCGGTTTTTTTATGGGTGTAAAATCTTGTTTGCAGTAGAATATCTTATTAAAGTAACTGGCCTATATCAAAGTGATTGGTCTATATTAAAGTCTTTAGGAATATGAATATCGATATGAATTTTTGGCAAATCTTGTAGGTGCTGTAAGAGTAACGGTAAGATATCAGCGTGCCAGTCTAACGGAAGTGAGCCTGTGTTTGCTAAATTGGCTGCGTTAGACACGTTAGCTGTCTCATTTCGTGAGTGGTTATGAATAAGTGGGCGTGCGAGGAGGGCAATTCTACGAATACCTTGATAACGGATGAGCGGGATAAGCTGCTCAGATAAATCATTCAACGCGGCAATCAACCATTGTGACCGTGTGGGGTGGTAAGGATGATTTGATACCACAAGATTAGCGATATAACTGGGCTGATTACCATTACTACTGATATATAAACCAGCTTGCTCAAGCGCGCGTTTATGCAGTAAGCAGCTGCCAACACTCAGACTGCCATCGCGGCATGCGCAATAGTAACGTTGATAATTATCAGCAAATAAAGTTTTAGCTTTTGTGAGAACAGGGTCTAAAAGAATCCCTGCAGTATTGACTGGTAGAATAAGCAGCTGCGAGCTACTATTTAAGATAGGGGCGTGGGTAAGTTGCAAAGTCGCCATTGTCAGCCCCTTGATAAAAGTCTAAATAACGAGCTACTGTTTGTCGCCGTTTGTCTCGGCTTCTAATTGCGCTATTTGTTGTTCAAGTAGGGCTATTTGCTCTGCTTTCATATCAGTTAATTGCTTGTTCATCGTCAGTTGTTCAGCAGCCAATTTTTCTTGTTCGGCTAAGCGCTTACGCTCGTCTTCTAAGCGATCAATCTCTTCTTTCGCCAAGCCATCTGTTTCTGGCAAAGCCGCATTTAAGATCGCATCAGCATTAGGTATTTGATTGACTGTGGTTGTCTCATTAGTATTTGACGTTAAGTCACTATTGTTTGAACTATTGTCATTATTACCTAAGGGCGTAGCATCTAATTGAGTAGCGCTATCTGGTTCGGTAGTCGACGGTGTACTTTCGATAGGCGCAGTATTAGTGTCTATCGAATTGTTTTTCCAGACCAAGTAGCCAATCAATAATGCCGCTAATATAATAATTGACCACCATTTCTGGCGTGACTTAGTGGGCTTTTTTTTCAGTGATTTGGTTGACAGAGGACGCATTTTTTGGCTTTTCATACTATAGTCGATTTATGTTAGAAATATAAGTAGCCATACTATAGCAAACTCAAAATAAAAAGCCTATCTATTGCTAGATAGGCTGGTAGCTATTAAGACTTAACGCTTAATATTTAAGGTTTGAATTTTACTGTGCCGCTGGTACCAGTAGCCATAGCATCACGTATAAGCTGATCTTCAGCATGGTTTTTGGCACTGATGGCATCAGGGTCAGGGCGATGTTCGCTATGTCCACATAATGTGCATTCAATATACTCATCAGGTTCTGGAGTGACGACGTTGATTTGTACCACCGCATCCATCGCTTGACACTTAGGGCAGCGAACACCGGATAAAAACTGCCGCTTTGGTCGCGTTGATTGATAGCGCATTTAAATCATTCCATGTGTTGTTGACGTATTAGCAGCAGCACTGCCTTTTTTAGTATCAGCAAAACCGCTATGACGTAACAACGCATCGATACTGGCACTGCGACCACGGAAGTTTTCAAAGTTGGTCTTGGCAGGGAAGCTACCACCGACTGATAGGATAGTCTCACAGAAGGCTTTACCAGTGACAGGGTTAAAAATACCTTCTTCTTCAAACTTGCTAAAGGCATCTGCCGATAGCAATTCTGCCCATTTATACGAGTAATAACCTGCTGCATAGCCGCCTGCAAAGATATGACTAAAGCCGTTGGCAAAACGGTTGTAGTCAGGTGTCTGCATGATAGCAATGTCGTCTCGAACGGTATTTAGCGTGGCTAATATACCGTCATAATCTAGCGCTGGCGTATGCGCATGAATCAATAAGTCAAACAGTGCGAATTCGATTTGACGTAGGGTTTGCATGCCGCTTTGGAAATTCTTCACCGCCAATAACGCTGCAAGTTTGTCTTTAGACAAGGGCGCACCGGTTTCGACGTGGCTACTAATCAGCGCAATACCTTCGGCATCCCACGCCCAGTTTTCCATAAATTGACTGGGTAGCTCGACCGCATCCCACTCAACGCCATTGACACCAGCGACATCACCGACCGTCACTTTGGTCAACAGGTGATGTAGGCCGTGACCAAACTCATGGAATAGAGTCAATACTTCATCATGCGTCAATAAGCTTGGCTTGCCATCGAGGGCAGGGGTAAAGTTGCCCACCATAAAGCAAACCGGTAGCTGCTGATGATTTTTTTCACTGTAAGTATAACGTGACTGAAAACCACTCATCCAAGCGCCGCCGCGTTTACCACTACGAGCAAATAAGTCAAAGTAAAAGCCACCAAGCACGTTATCATCAGCATCAAACAACCGATAAAAGCTGACATCGTCGTGCCAGCGTGATACGGATTCACTTTGCTCTTGGACTTTGATACCGTACAAACGCTCAACGATGGCAAATAATCCGCTAATTACTTTTGGTAAGGGAAAGTACGGGCGAATCTCTTCTTGCGATAAGCTGAACTCGCTTTGTTTGACTTTTTCAGCGATATAAGCACTGTCCCACGCTTGTAACTCCTTAATATCATAATCCTGCGCATACTTTTGCAACTGAGCTAAGTCTTGCTTAGCCGCTGGAGTTGCTTGCGTGGCCAAACTCCGTAAAAAGGTTTCTACTTCTGCCACGTTATCTGCCATTTTAGTCGATAATGAGACTTCTGCATAATTGTCAAAACCTAATAGCTTGGCTTTTTGCTCACGTAATTGCAGGATTTGACCCATGATATTGGCGTTGTTTAGCGACTCACCTTTGGCATTGGTATGCGCATCAAACTCAGAAGCACGGGTGACATAAGCGCGGTATAGGGTCTCGCGCAGTTCACGGTCATCCGCATGGGTCATGATGGCAAGATAAACAGGGATATTTAAGCTTGCCACGTAATAAGGACTTGGTAACGCATCGACTTCTACTTGCGTGAGCGTACCGTTGGTAAGCGCGCGCGCTTTATACTGTTCGCCAGCATCTGCGAGTAGGGCCAGTCCACTTTCGGTTAGACCTGTCAATTGCTCTTGCTGCAGCGGTAAGGCATAAGCTTGGGTGGCGTCTAATACATTGTCTGAAAAGGTCGCTGATAAGGTGGAAAGCTCACTTTGAATAGCCGCAAACTTTTCCTGTTTATCTTTTGGTAATGCGACACCTGACAGCTCAAAACTGCGTAGCGCAAGCTCAATAGCCCGCGCTCGTGCAGGCTCAAGCGCCGCAAAAAATGCTGTGTCATTGACGATAGTTTGATAACGATTAAATAGCGGCTGATGCTGTCCCACACGTGTGCCATAAGCCGATAGTGTGGGTAGCAGTTCATGATGGACATGACGAATGTCATCATTGCTCATGACGCTATTCAGGTGCGATAAAATGCCCCAACTGCGATCCAATGCCAGATTAATATGATCAAAAGTCATAATATCAGCCAGCGCTTGCTCAGCACTGATATTAGCAGCGCTGTTATGGCTATCAGTATCTGCGCTCATCTCATCTAAAAATGTATTGGCTGCATCAATGGCACTGATGACATGGCTTTGTAATGTACTTGGCGAAACGTTGTCAAAATCGACAAGGCGTAAATCTGCAGGAAGGGTTTTCATAAAAGTATCCGATATCTGATCGTAGTGAATGAATGATTATTGGGTAAACGTCGTTTTATATAAGAGATTGGCTTGCCGTGACATCTAGAACGTTATTAGCTTTGTGTTATTTTTCTTTTTTTGCTGTCTTATCGATAAGCTATATAAAAGATGGGTTCGTTTGACGAAAATACAACCTAATCATTGACTATATAAAAAGTGAATCGAGAGGATAGTGAATATTAAACGGCTTTAAAGTCGATCAGCCAGACTTTTAGAACAATACAGAGTGTTCTACTTACAAAGCGCTATCATTTGCTTGCAAATTAACCCTACAGCGAGTGAGGTTTGACTGCTAGCATCAAGGCAACGGAATAAAAAGATTAAGTACTACTGATAGCAAAAACTATTAATCAGTTGACTCATAGCAAAAATCACAATGTTAAAAGTAAATGATAATAAAACAAGGAGCAATAAATGAAAGCGACTCTCAAAAGTTTACGTGAAACCAAAGCCAACCCTGCGGTTAGTATCTTTGTTAAGACTCATCGCGAGCATCCTGCTAATGATCAAGATCCCATTGCCCTGAAGAACCAATTAAAAGTGGCTGAAGAACGCTTAACCAACGAATACGATAAGCGCACAGCGACTACCATACTCGATAAGATTCATGATAAAACCAAAGAGCTAAATCACAACTTAAATCTTGATACCTTAGCTATTTTTGCTAGTACTGAGGATGTTCAAGTTATCCGTATGCCGATTGACACCACGGAGCGTGTGGTGATTTCACATCGTTTTGCGACTCGAGATTTGGTGCGTGATATGGCAAGCGCGGTCCATTATTACACCTTGGTGCTCACTCGTGATAATGCCCGCTTGATTGAAGCGTCTAATGATCGCGTAGTGAGAGAGTTCGATAAGGACGACGACCTGCAAAAAAATATGGATAATATTCCATTTCCTATTGAAAACAATGGTCTATATACGACAGGCGACGGTGGCTCAGATCGCTCATCTAATAATGAAAGCAGCTATTTAAAAGAGTTTTTTAATCAAGTGGATAAAAGCGTACAAGAGCTGTGGGGTGAGCATAAAATGCCTTTGGTTGTCGTTGGCGATGCTAAAAATATCGGCTACTATAAAGAAGTTTGTGATCGTCCAGACAACATCATTGCCACAGTGTCAAATGCGACCAATCTAGAAGATGGTAGTGCTCAGCATATTATCAATAGTGTGCAAGAGGCGGTGGAAGGCTATCGTACATCACTTCATCTAGCTGCCATGGGTGAGATTGATAAAGCACGCGGTGCCAATATGTTGCAAACAGATCTACAAGAAGTCTACCGCAGTGCCTTCCAAGGTGCAGGTGAGACGCTTTATGTCCGTCGTGGTTATATACAATCGGCCAAAATTGATGAAAAGGCACAGACTTTGAGTCTCGCAGATGATGCGGCTTCAGAAGGCGTTACTGATGATGCCATTGGCGAAATCATTGAGCATGTCATTCATAATGGTGGCGAAGCAGTATTTATGCCACAAGATATTATGGGTGAAGATCAACCAATTGCTTTGGTGACACGCTATTAATTGCTAGATAGTGCTTATTGATGACAATCCTTTGCGAATTCGCCATTGATAGAAGATAGGTATAATATGGGAGCATTGGTTCGATAAGAATCAATGCTCTTTTTACATTGATGATATATTAAGCCTTTACCTAAAACATATGCTTGATTGCCGTAGATTGTTAAATGATGCGAAATAACATACCAAATACTCTCATGCTATTTAGCGTCACAGCAATGATGGCCTTTAGCTCCAGTCTCAGTATGGCAGAGACAGATGTGAATAATATATCTGTGAGCCATCTATCATGGGGTCAATTGCCGCCTTCTATTCAAAACTATTATCAAATAGACTCTAAAAAAAATAAAATGAGGCTAAAGACCAAAGATATTGTTGCTATTCGTTCTTGGATTGGCACAGTAGGAGAACAGTATTTGGTTCAATTACAGCGTTTCAATTCAACCAATAGCCCTGACGAGCCAGCAGGAGAGGTCTTCACGCATTTATATGTTATAGATGAACAAGAGGCTTTACGAGTATGGCAAATATATGATTATGTACCCTGCGATGGGTTAGATGTAATCGCAGAATTCGCTAAAAACACCGCCGTAGTGACTGATATTAATAATAACGGTATTGTCGAAGTGAGTGTGCCTTATTATCTCGGTTGTCGTGGTGACGTAAGTTATGATGAGATGAAAGTAGTCATGTACGAAGGGCAGCAAAAATTTGCTGTACGTGGTAACTCTGCAATTTGTAACGCCAAGACAGACCAGCCAGTTGATGCTACTGGTTATTACGGTGGTGACTACAAGATTGATGAAAAATTACTACAGCAATCAGCGCTATCAGCTTCTCAAAAATCAGTATTTAGGCGTCACTTGCAATCAGTGTGGCGAGATAATCAATGTTCCATTTATTTTAAGTATGATGACTAATTTTATGACTACCACAACCTCTTTTGTGCTAACCAGCTATAACATTCATAAAGGCATGTCGCCGATGAATCGCCAAGTTAAAATACAAGGTATCGCCCAAGCCCTTGATATCATTGGCTCTGATGTACTATGTCTCCAAGAAGTGCAAGGTCAGAATCTTAAGCGCAATATGCAGTACAACGAATATCCTGACCAATCGCAACATGAATGGTTTGGTGAGTATTTACAGCTGCAAAATAGCTATGGTAAAAACTCAGAGTATGAAAACGGTCATCATGGCAATGCGGTATTGAGCCGTTTTCCATTGGATCCTAAGCATAACGTCAATATCACCGTTAATAAGCTTGAGCAGCGCGGCGTCTTGCACTGCGAAGTACAACCAGTTGGATGGGATGTACCAGTGGTTGTACTGTGTGCACACCTAAATTTGTTTGAGCGTGATCGCATCAAGCAATATGAAGCCATTGCCAACTATGTTCGCAATGAGATTGCACCTGATCAACCACTGATTTTGGCAGGAGATTTTAATGATTGGAAAAAAATGTCTTGTGATAAGCTGGCTACTAGCTTGGGTATGACCGAAGCTTTCAAGCATTGTCATGGTAAACTGCTGCCAACTTTTCCAGCCAAGCTTCCTGTGCTGAGCTTAGATCGTATTTATGTGCGTAATCTAAGAGTGAAAAATGCTTGGGTGCATACGGGCAAACCATGGTCGACACTGTCTGATCATCTGCCACTCAGTGCGGAATTGGCACATTTATAAATGATTATTAGATAAGCTTAAGTTATTCACTAAAAATAAAATTGAATGCAAAAATAAAGCAATAGATACCTATAAGGATATATAACGATGTCTACTCTTTCTCATAACCCGCTACCAACTACCCAACATGCCGTACTCATACGTGAGTTTGGCGAACCTGAAGTGATGAGCTATCAAGAGGATGTGGCCATTCCTGTGTTAACAGATAACCAGGTATTGGTCAAAGTTGCTTACGCGGGTATCAATCCTGTCGATTACAAAACGCGTCAAGGCAAAGGCTGGGGCGCTGATGCCATACAAAAAAACAAGTTTGATAAAAATGAGCCTGCAATTTTGGGCTTTGATATGTCAGGCACTGTGGTCGATAGTCGTAGTGAGCAGTTTACTATCGGTACACAGGTCGCTGCCCTGACTTTTCATGGTGGCTGTTATGCAGAGTATGTAGCAGTCGATGCTGACATGCTGGCAAAAGTACCGGATTCTGTCACGTTACAGCAAGCAGGTGCGCTGCCTTGTATTGGACAGACGGCGATACAGTTTGTAGAGTTTGCAGATATTCAAGATGGTGAGCATGTGGTGATAAACGCGCCAGCGGGCGGCGTGGGTCACTTGTTGATCCAGCTGCTCATGGATAAAGTGGCTAAAAACAATATCAAGGTGACTGTTATTTGCTCACCAGAAAAATATGCCAAGCTTGATGAAATAATAGATACCAATCAGCTTACAGGTTGGATTGATTATACCAAAGACGATGAATTCCCTGAGTTACAGGCAGATGTGCTACTGGATTTGGTCGGTAATGAAGCAGGCGTGCGAGCGCTTAGCGTGCTCAAATCTGGTGGTCGCGTCAATGTATTACCAACGATTTGGGTGGATAAACTCAAAGAGGCAGGTAGCCAGAAACAGTTAAAGGTAGCGGGTTATAAGGCGCAGCGTAGTGGTAAAGATATGGCACGAGTTTTACAGCTTGTTGCTGATGGCAAGCTAACGCTACGTATTCAGCAAACCTATCCATTGTCTGAAGTGGTCGCGGCTCATCATGAGCTGCAAAAAGGTGCTGCTTTTGGCAAGATCGTTTTAAAAGTGAGCTAGGACGTGTCTTCAATCTGAAGGCATGCGACTAAATGGGCTAAAAGTGGTTAAATCTTTCTAGACTGCATCAAATAGCTGATTAATATCCCGATATTATTTGCGCTATTTTCCTTGTTTGGCTACCGTTTATCTCATTTTTATCACCATTTTCAAAACGAGGACGCGCTCTAGCTTATATTAAGTTACATTAATTTAATGCGGTAGCACTTTTCGAAATGTGAGGCTGATGCGACCTGATTTCACAGTTTTAGTTTTCGCAATAGTATGCTTCCAAAAATCCTGCGTATAGCCATGCATAACGATAAGCTGACCGGACTCAAGATATAGCTCAACTTTGATGGGCTTATTCTCTTGTCTAATAGTTTTATGCTTAAAAACAAATTTTCGCCTAGCACCGAGCGATAAAGAAGCGATAATCGGCTGCGCGCCCAGCTCTTTTTCATCGTCGGCATGATAGCCCATGCCATCAGCACCAGAGGGATAGTGGTTAAGTAAGCAAGAATTAAAATCAACGTTGATACCAATGCTTGATAACTGCTGTTCAATATGTCGTTTTACGTGCAACATCTGCTTTGTCCATGGAATGGCTCGACGCGTCTGTCCAGAGTAATGATAACTGACATCGTTGTCACCCATCCAGACGATTTGGCGAGTGGTAACATGTGTTTTACCAAACAACGTCACGATGTCAGACTGCCAAGGTAGCTCATTTAGTAAATTCTCATACAGAGCGTTAGCATCATTAATAACTACCCCTAAGTCATTGACCTGACCATCGTAAGGCAATAGGTTATCAGTCGGTGTAGGCGCAAAAAGGTCAGTCATCACTTAGACGGCTCAGCTTATTTATGACTATGATAATGCTCATTGATAACTTGAGCACATAATTCAGGTGCTTCCATCGGCAGTAGATGACCATAATCTAACAAAGATATGATGCTGTCATCAGGGACGAATTTTTGCCATTGTTGTCGCACTTTATGGTTGATAAACAACGTCGGCTTGCCAGTGATAAGTGTATAAGGACAGCTCAATTGCTTGAGGGCGGTATCGATATGCGGCGCGCCGAAATAGTTGGCGAGCTCTTGTTCAGGGGCAAATATCAGCGTGTAACTGCCATTGATATCTTTGGATAAACTTTGCTCTGCAAATACCCGCAAATGCGCATCACTCATGCGCCTATAAGCACGTTGAGCGCGTAAGTTCTCATAATAATCATCGATGCTTGCCCAAGTAGATTGTTTGGTGAGGGTGCTTTTAAACGGTTCGCGACTGAGCAGAAGCTTACGCGGCAATAGATTATAGAGTCGGGCTTGTGGTTTAGTAAACGTCACAGGCTCTATTAAATATAGCTGTGAAAACAGATCTGGGCGCTGGGCTGCAGCGATGGCAGTGGCAGTGGCTCCTTGCGAATGACCAATACCAACGATGGGTTTGTCTTGCGTTTTTTCTAAAAATTCAATAAGTATCTCAGCATCCTGCTCGCGCGTAAGACGACGGCGCTGCGGCTTGTCATACCAATAGCCACGAAGCGCAAGCGAGCTGATTTTGAAGTCAGTTGCCAGCGCATTTAATAAGGGACTATAAGTACCAACGGTAAAACTATTGCCACCATAAAAGTGTGTTGGCACGCGAGAGGCAGTACTTGACTGTATTGATGGCGTAAGCTCGCTAAGATTATAGTAGCGCGCTTGTTTTCCACTAATATTAATATTTTTTGCAAATGCTTTCATAATGTACACACCTCCTTGTGTCTGATTTTTAATGAAAATTAAGGGTTGTACTTAGCTGTCTTCACCTAAAAAACCACCACTTTGTCGATGCCACAAGCGAGCATAAACACCGTGTAGATTTAACAACTCATCATGGCTGCCTTGTTCGATAATTTGACCTTTATCCATGACCACCAATCGATCAAGTGCGGCAATGGTGGAGAGACGATGAGCAATCGCAATGACCGTTTTACCTGTCATGATGTCATTCAGGCTTTCGGTAATGGCAAATTCAATCTCAGAGTCAAGGGCGCTGGTCGCTTCGTCCAATAGTAAGATGGGCGCATTTTTTAGCATAACACGTGAGATGGCGATACGCTGACGTTGACCGCCAGAGAGTTTGACGCCGCGCTCACCGACTTGGGTATCAAGCCCTGTATTGCCTTTATCATCATATAAGTCTTTGATAAAGTCCCATGCTTGCGCTTGTTTAGCAGCCGTAATAATTTCTTCGTCGGTTGCATCAGGACGACCGTAAGCGATATTTTCACGTACTGTCCGATGTAGCAAAGACGTATCTTGCGTCACCATACCTATCTGTTGGCGCAAAGACTCTTGGGTGACTTCATCAATTGCTTGTCCATCGATTAGGATTTTACCGCTATCAACATCAAAGAAGCGTAACAATAAATTAACCAAGGTAGATTTACCGGCACCTGAGCGCCCAACCAAGCCTATCTTTTCGCCAGGTTTAATGTCCAAATAAAAGTTATCGAGCAGTTTAGTCTTCGTAGTAGGCGTTGCTGATGTTTTCACTGTATCTAAGCTATCGCCTTCAACAGCGTCGCTATCATTCTCATAACTGAAATCAACATGATCAAAAACGATACGACCTTCGGTGACTTTCAAAGCGGGTGCGTTGGGCTTATCAATGATTTTTTGCGGCGCTGATAAGGTACGCATGCCATCTTGTACGGTTCCGATACTTTCAAATAGACTGGCAGTTTGCCACATGATCCAACGAGTCAAACCGTTCAAACGTAGTGCCATGGCTGTCGCGGCAGCAATCGCACCGACACCGACCGCGCCTTGTTGCCATAAATATAAGCCAATAGCCGCAGTGCCACTAACCAAAATCACACTGATTAGATGGGTTGATACTTCTAAATAACTGACCCAGCGCATCTGTGCATGGACGGTACCTAAAAATTGCCCCATGGCGTTTTTGGCATAACTCAGCTCACGGCGTGAATGGCTAAACAGCTTGACGGTCATGATATTGGCATAAGCATCGGTAATGCGGCCAGTCATCAAGGCACGGGCATCTGCTTGCACAATGGCAGTTTGTTTGAGCTTAGGGATAAAGTACCAAATGGTCAGCGCAACCAAGACTAGCCAAACAATGAACGGGATTAATAATAGGCTGTCCAGATTAAATAAAATGACACCTGACGTAATAAAATAAACGGTGACATACATAAACATGTCGGTGACGGTCATGACTGTATCACGTACGGCCAGTGCGGTTTGCATTACTTTGGCTGAGACACGTCCAGAGAATTCATCTTGATAAAATTGCATCGATTGCCCAAGCATTCGCTGGTGAAAGCGCCAGCGCATTTGCATAGGGAATACCCCTTGCAAGGTCTGAAAATGGATGAATGATGACAATGCAATCCATAATGGACTCATGATCATGACGGCTAGCATGAGCAGTAGCATATCGCCTTTTTCTAACCACAGATTCTGCGGTGTATAGACGCCTAGCCAGTCAACGATATTCCCAATCCAAGCAAATAGCATCGCTTCATAGATGCCAATGCCCGCAGACAAAATCATAAATATCAATAGCCAGCCACGTAAACCGTTGGTACACGCCCACAAGAACTTTAGCATGCCATCACGGGGTGAAGGTAGCGGCATAGGGGTTTCAGGAAAGGCAGGGAGGCGAGTTTCAAAAAATCGAAATAGAGCATTCATAGGCAGTCATAAAACATCAATAGCAGTACGCCAAAATCAACGACATTACTCGTTATTTTGAATCTTTACTTTTGTTATTAGGATTGAGTACTATTTTAGCAAACTTCCCAATCAGACCTGCATGCTAATTGTAAATTGAAGGCTAAAGAGCTACTTGTCAGCAGTCGAATAAAAGCCAATAAATAGATTGCTGTGTAAGAAATACTTTGTTACATTCTATAGCTTTATCCTCATTGGCAGTTCGCGCTTTGTCTTCAGTATATGAATGATGAGCGAATAATACCCCCGTAAAGCGGCAGTTTAACAAGGTAATAGCTCATGATATATTTGACGATAGCGGTGCTTTGTAGTGTCGCCGTTTCAGTATTGCTAAAAGTGTTACGACAGAAAAATATAGACATACGGCAAACCATCGTCGCAGGCTATCCGGTGGCTTTTCTGCTGACGTGGTTTTTATTGAAGCCAGACGTCAGTGGACTCGGTACGCTTGGCAGTGCATGGGGCATTATTATCGCGCTTGGTATCCTGCTTCCCGCCGTGTTTATTGTCCTTGGAAGGGCGATTGAATCTGTGGGAATGGTAGCAACCGATGCGGCTCAGCGGCTATCGTTGATTATTCCTATCGTCGCGGCTTTCTTATTGTTTGGTGAAGTACTGACCAGCACGCGAATATTTGGACTGTTATTAGGCTTTCTAGCACTCGGAGCGTTGATTTATCGTCCACAGCAGGGTCAGATTAGCAGACAAGCGAAGCATACACCGGTATGGTTGTTTGGCGTCTGGGCAGGCTATGGCATTATTGATATCTTGTTCAAGCAAGTTGCCAAGCAGGGCACTGCTTTTCCTCTTACGTTATTTGTCAGTTTTGGTTTAGCAGGATTATTGCTGTTTATTTATTTGCTGATTACGCGGGTGCGCTGGCAGGGGAATGCGCTCGCAGCAGGATTGTTATTAGGTGCGCTCAATATGGGCAATATCTATGCTTATGTACGTGCGCATCAATTATTGTCCGAGTCGCCTAGCATCGTCTTTACCGGTATGAATGTCGGTGTCATTGCAGTGGCAACCTTGATAGGGGTTGGTGTGTTTAAGGAGTCGCTTAACCGTATTAATGTATTGGGTTTATTATTAGCCATTTGCTGTGTGGCAGTGCTATTTTTGGCATAGGATTTCGTCTGCATTTATGACTATATTTATTATTTTATAAAAGCGTTAACTTATCAGATATAGGCACAAAGAGCGTCCTATGATAAGGTTGTCTACAAACAGTAAGGCTGATATAAGCCAATAAAAAGCGATTTACTTTGTGACACTTGAACTCAACCAATAACAATAGGACGCACTCTCAATGGAATATCAAAACCAATATAACAAACAGCTACAACGTATTAAAAATGGTTCGGGATTTATCGCTGCCCTCGACCAGAGTGGCGGCAGCACGCCAAAAGCGTTAGAGAATTATGGTGTCACAGGCGATGATTATGACAACGATGAAGCCATGTTCGACCAAGTGCATGAGATGCGTGCGCGTATCATGACTTGTGAGGCTTTTGATAATGAGCGTGTGCTTGGGGCGATTTTGTTCGAAGATACTATGGAACGTGAGGTCAATGGCAAACCGACGGCCAATTATCTATGGGAAGATAAAAATATTGTGCCATTTTTAAAAGTGGATAAGGGTTTGGCTGAGCAAATGAATGGCGTCCAAGTGATGCGTCCGATGCCAAATTTAGATTTGCTACTCGATAAAGCCAAAAACTATCCAGTATTTGGTACCAAAATGCGCTCAGTAATTTATGAGCCGAATGTCGATGGCATTGAGCTGGTCGTGCAACAGCAATTCGATGTGGCAAAACAGATACTCTCAAAAGGCCTGATGCCAATCGTAGAGCCTGAAGTCGATATCAACAGTAGCAAAAAACATGAATGTGAAGTCATACTAAAGACCAGCATTTTGCACAATCTGGATCGTTTGACTGACGACCAGCAAGTCATGCTAAAACTGACTTTGCCAGAAGAAGCGGGTTTTTACCAAGAGCTGATTGATCATCCAAAAGTATTAAAAGTCGTGGCGTTATCGGGCGGCTACAGCCGTGGCGATGCTTGTGCTAAGCTCAAGCAAAACCCGGGTATGATTGCTAGCTTTTCACGGGCCTTTACTGAAGGGCTGAGTAAGCAGCAAAGTGATGATGAGTTTGCTGACACCATCAATACCTCTATCAAAGAAATCTATGAGGCGTCGAAAGTTTAACAACTGTATTTCAACAAATAGAGTTTAAAAGCTATAATTTGTACTCACCAAAATCCCAACAGATAAAATATCTGTTGGGATTTTTTTGTTTATTTGTATTGATTTAGTATCGTTTTCAATTTATTATTAGAGAAATTAAGTTCACTTCTATATTGATCTACCGTTAACCTAAATGGATATGTATTGATGAATAAACGCTATCTAAGTTTGGCTTTGGCTTCTATGTTGGCACTTTATGGCTGCGGTGGTGGTAGTGATGGCGGTAATAAAAATAGTGGTGGTACGCCAGAGACGCCAGTCATACCAACTACTAAACCAGATAAGATTGAACCACAGGTGCCAGATGTCACCTTTTCTAACGAAATGGCGGCTGAAGAAGGCGAGGACGTCGATCAGTACATTCGCGCACCTGCTAGGTTAAATAACGAAACTGGGAAAATGTATAAGGTTTTGCCAATTTCTGGGACTCACCTTGGAAACCTATATAATGCTGACAGTATTGAAACTACTAGGATTTTTTACCCTGAAAGCGATAGCTATGTGACTGTCAACAAAGGCAATCTTGCTACCATGGCCTCTTTTGAAGATTTGCTACAAGATAAAAACCCAAGTCTACCTGATATTTTCAACATGCTATCTGGAAATCTTGTAGACACCAGTAGTAATAGCTACAAGCTCTATAAAGGTAAACGTGAAGCTGAGTTTCTTCGCTATACGTGTTCTCGAGCGTTAACGCTTGGTGAGCAAGAGCTATCAATGCAGTCTCAGGATTTATCAAATTTTATCAATCATTTGAACAACAATACTTTTTGTAAAGAGGATACGGCAGTACTGGCAGCCAACTTACCTGAGGATAAAAGTAAGGCTTTGAAAGCTCTGGGTGTAACTATTGAACCCTATCTCACTCAAGAAATAGCGTGGGGGAAGACAATGGCATGGATTGGCGTGGCTTATAGTGATGACGTCCTTGGCACTACAAGCTCAGTACAGCAAATTATTGATGAACTATCTCGCAAAGGTATTCACCATATTGGTTTACTCAGTGCGATGGGAGGCACTAACGACAAAGTTATGCTGAGTTCTCTGACAGAAGTAGATGTTGTTTTGGGTAATTTGGATGCTTCAGCAAATGAGACAGATTTTTCAGAACTGAAGTCCAACTTAAATCAAAAACTGGATAGTTATAAGTTTGAAACAATGAATAGAGGCGGACAGAAAGTATGTATGAGTTACAACAGCAACAAAATATTGACATCAAGCTCCTATGAGGCTGAGACAAATATCAAAGGTGAAGTAACACAGTGCGAAGGTTCTGCATACCTCTATATAGATAAACCTGATATTCGCTATAATGAGGAAGTTTATTCTTACGCAGAGTTTTATGAGTACATAAAAGGACTCAATAATGCCCTAGATAATTTTGGCAGTGACAAAGAGTTTTACATTGTTTCCAAGCTAGAATCTGGAGGTATTGATGAAATTCGAAAAATTGAGAAAAAATATCCACTGAATTGAGTATTTAGTTTTTAAAGATGTTAAGAGTTATTTTAAAAAAAGCTCGAACCTGATTGTCAGGTTTGAGCTTTTTTGATGCGCTGCTATATAGGTTGCCTACATCTCTCTATATAACTGACATCCTTCGCTAGTATATTTATCACCTCAATCAAATGATTCATATCCATTAAGTCATCTATTTATGAAATAACTTTTTGGTTAATGGCATCTTTATTCAGCCCCGCCGCATAATCCCGCACGTTTTGAGTGATTTTCATTGAGCAAAACTTAGGGCCACACATAGAGCAGAAGTGGGCAACTTTGTGCGCGTCTTTTGGCAACGTTTCGTCATGGAACTCACGTGCCGTATCTGGGTCGAGCGCCAGATTAAATTGATCGTCCCAACGGAATTCGAAACGGGCTTTAGATAACGCATTGTCACGAGATTGCGCACCTGGATGACCTTTAGCTAGGTCAGCAGCATGAGCCGCAATTTTATAAGTGATGATACCGTCTTTAACATCCTTTTTATTGGGTAGACCCAAATGCTCTTTTGGCGTGACATAGCAGAGCATAGCAGTGCCAAACCAACCAATCATCGCCGCCCCAATGGCACTAGTGATATGGTCATAGCCCGGTGCAATGTCAGTCGTTAAAGGCCCTAATGTATAAAAAGGTGCGTCAGCACACAGCTCAAGCTGCAAATCCATATTTTCTTTAATACGGTTCATGGCTACGTGCCCTGGCCCTTCTACCATGACCTGTACGTCATGCTTCCACGCCAATTGGGTCAACTCACCAAGGGTACGCAGCTCACCAAATTGTGCTTCGTCATTGGCGTCTTGCAAGCAGCCTGGACGTAAGCCGTCGCCTAGACTAAACGCCACATCGTACTGCTTCATAATCTCGCAGATATCTTCAAAATGAGTATATAAAAAGCTCTCTTTATTATGAAACATGCACCACTGCGCCATGATAGATCCGCCACGCGAGACGATGCCCGT
>NZ_JADQAH010000012.1:0-76545 GCF_022129225.1 Psychrobacter sp. Ps7
TATGAAACATGCACCACTGCGCCATGATAGATCCGCCACGCGAGACGATGCCCGTCAAGCGTCCAGCAGTTAGCGGCACATAACGCAGCAGTACACCGGCGTGAATGGTGAAGTAATCAACGCCTTGTTCCGCTTGCTCAATCAGCGTATCGCGGAAAATCTCCCACGTTAAATCTTCAGCCACGCCATCGACTTTTTCGAGTGCTTGATAAATAGGGACGGTACCAATCGGCACGGGCGAGTTACGAATCAGCCATTCGCGGGTTTCGTGAATATGATTACCAGTCGACAAATCCATGATGTTATCCGCACCCCAACGCGTGGCCCACGTCATTTTAGACACCTCTTCATCGATAGAAGAACCTAACGCTGAGTTACCGATATTTGCGTTGATTTTCACCAAGAAATTGCGTCCGATAATCATCGGTTCAGATTCTGGATGGTTAATGTTATTAGGAATAATCGCTCGCCCAGCCGCCACTTCGCTACGCACAAATTCAGGGGTGATAATCGCAGGCGTATGCGCCCCAAAAGTCTCGCCTTCGTGCTGGCGCATATCAGTCAAGGCGTGTTGTTTTTGCGTTTCGCGAATGGCGATATATTCCATCTCAGGCGTAATAATACCGCGGCGTGCATAGTACATCTGCGTGACGTTACCTGCTTTGCCATCGACATCTTTGGCGCGGCGAGGTTTGTCGATATGAGCAAATCGTAGATTGGCAGTACTGATATCGCGGGCGCGTGCCATTCCATAAGAGCTAGACAGTCCGCTTAACTGTTCGGTATCACCGCGCTCAGCAATCCAACCTTCACGAAGCTTTGGTAAGCCTTTGGTCAAATCAATCTCGACGTTGGGATCGGTATAAACGCCTGATGTGTCATAAACATAAAATGGTGGGTTCTGTTCCCATTCGTTCTCAGAAACGCCTTGCACAGGGGTAGGATCAAGCGTGATTTCACGCATGGGTACTTGAATATCGGATCTAGAGCCTTCGATATAGACTTTACGGGAGGCGGGGAGTATGCGGTGTAAATCGCGAGCGTCTTCTTCGAAACGAGCATCACTGGCACTGCGGTGAGCAGGGGTCTTTAACGCGTCTGTCTTAGAAGGTTTTTGAGAAGGAGAAGTAGCTAATAAATTTGTCATATGCTGTCCTAGCGTGTTGGTTTTTGAATAAAAACAACACCGCCAGTAGCTGCGGGGGTAGCATCTGTGATCCAGACAAATTTAGCTCATGAGCATCAGCCTACGACCAAAAAATATAGTCGCGGATGATGCTCATCAAACGTTGGACGCAGCTTTATATCAGTCTTCACTACTTAATAGTACATCACGCACATTAAGGGAGTAATGAGGATAAAAAAGGCATTTCTGCACGTCCTTTGCCATAAATAACAAAGTGCTTAAGACTTCCCTGCGTCGGTACTAACCGCATCAGGTTCGGCGGGTGATCTCTCAGCGAATGTATAAAGGCGACTACTTTAATAAAGCAAGTTTAGTAAAGCGAGCCGATAATACACCGCACCCCGAGTCTGTCAGTGTTGTAAATCACATCAATACTAACAAAGTTCTGCAATGAGGGCTAATGATATTTAGATGAAAATATTAGGCGTTGAGTTTGAGGTTCGATGTTTTTATGAGAACGACTCTAGAGTACCAGTGATTGAAATCACTTGATATTACTGAGCTGTAGATAGCTTATCTAAATATTATGTAAAGCGAATGAAAGATTGCAGAGGTTGTCATTAAACTGTCATAAAGATTTGGCAAGATAGCACGCATGTCACAAACAATGCTTTTTTGTATCGTTGTTAAACTTTAGGAGTCCTACATGCGTTATTCGTTATTAGCAGTGGCCGTTAGTTGTACATTAGTGCTTACGGCATGTAATAAATCGACTGAAACGACAGAGCCAGCTGCGGATAGCAGTAGCGCTGTCACCACCACTGAAGCAACTACTCAGACAACGTCTGCTTCTGCAGCAGGTTTTAAATCTGCTGAGAATATCGCTATGAATATCACGGGTGCAGGGGCATCGTTCCCGCAGCCTATCTATGCTAAATGGTCTTACGACTACAACGCTGCTACCGGTGGTCAAGTCAATTACCAGTCGATTGGCTCTTCTGGTGGTATCAAACAAATCGAATCAAAAACAGTCGATTTTGGGGCGTCTGACGCGCCAATGACGCCTGAAGAGCTAGACGCAGCAGGCTTGATTCAGTTTCCGACGGTTATCGGTGGCGTCGTGCCAATCGTCAACATCGATGGTATTGAGCCGGGCGCGTTGAAATTAGACGGTGCAACGTTAGCAGACATCTATTTGGGTAAAATCAGTAATTGGAATGACCCTGCTATCACAGCCATGAACCCAGATTTGACCTTGCCTGATGCTGCTATTACTACCGTATTCCGCTCAGACGGTTCAGGTACAACGTTTAACTTCACTGATTACTTAGCCAAAGTTTCACCAGACTGGAAAGACACAGTTGGTGTTGATAAAACAGTCAAATGGCCAACGTCTGCGACTGGTGCAGGTGGTAAAGGTAACGAAGGGGTGTCTAGCTACGTCAACCGTATGAAAAACTCTATCGGCTACGTTGAGTATGCCTACGCTAAGCAAAACAACATGTCACATACTGCATTGAAAAACGCTGCTGGCAACGTCGTTCAACCATCTGCTGAGACATTTGCTGCGGCAGGTGATATCGACTGGTCAAAACAAGCAGGCTTTTATAAAGTCATCACCAACTCTGAGACTGAGCAAGCATGGCCGATAGCTGCTGCGACCTTTATCTTGGTACATAAGCAGCCAGAGAATCCTCAGCAAGTGGCTGGCGTGTTGAACTTCTTTGATTGGGCTTATAGCCAAGGCGACGATGATGCCATGGTACTCGATTACGTACCATTTTCTGATGCAGCCGTTGCCTTATTCAAGGAAAAATGGAATGAGGTAAAAGGCAGTGATGGACAGCCTGTTTATAAGCCTGCTCAGTAACCTGTTTCTGCTAAATATTCTTTAATACCTTGTCAGTGCCTTACTAGTCCCTTTCGAGTTATCCTCTCGAATAACTATTCTCCGGTAGTTATTTGAGAGGTTTTATCACAGCAAATTTGATGACAAGTTTGTTGTGATAAAACCGAATGAATGCTTCTACTATTTTGACTTGATTCTATTTAATGCTGAGACACTTATGAATGATTTAAGGTCCCAACTGGCTAAACAAAAGCGCTATGACTTATTGTTTGTGAATGCTACTAAGGCTTTTGCCATATTAGTACTCTTATCGTTGGGCGGCATTTTAGTCTCCTTGATCATCGGAGCATGGCCGAGCATTCAAACATTTGGTCTTGGGTTTTATACGAGTAATAATTGGGATACGGTCGCCAATGAGTACGGGGCGCTAGCACCTATCTATGGTACGTTGGTGACATCTTTTATCGCGATTTTAATTGCAGTACCAATCAGTTTTGGCATTGCCATATTTTTGACCGAGATGTGCCCAACCTTCCTCAAAAAACCACTTGGTATCGCCATTGAGCTATTGGCTGGTATCCCTTCTATCATTTACGGTATGTGGGGATTGTTTGTCTTTGCGCCTTTCTTCGGTGATCACATTCAGCCTTGGTTTATTGAGCACATTGGCCCACTACCTATCATCGGTAAGCTATTTACGGGCGCACCAATGGGACTGGGCATGTTTACGGCATCCCTTGTACTTGCCATCATGATTATTCCATTTATCGCCGCCACCATGCGCGATGTTTTTTCGGTCGTGCCAGACCTGCTTAAAGAATCAGCATATGGTATGGGCGCAACGACGTGGGAAGTTATGTTCAAGATTATTTTGCCGTATACCAAAGCTGGCGTGGTTGGTGGCGTGATCTTAGGACTGGGTCGGGCATTGGGTGAGACGATGGCAGTGACTTTCTTGATTGGTAATGCCTTTAATATCAGTCCGAGTTTATTTACCTCTGGTGTCACCATTACCTCAGCTTTAGCCAACGAGTTTGCCGAAGCGTCGAGTGAGCTACATTTGGCTTCCTTATTACATTTAGGCTTAATCTTATTTGTCATCACCTTCATTGTGCTATCTCTAGCAAAACTCATGCTCATGCGCATGGATCACAAGGCAGGCAATCGGTAGTCGTTTGACAATCTCGATAGGTCTTTTACGGATTTATTGGACATCAATAAACATTGATAGATATTGATAAAAGATATGGGAAATAAATAGTATGCCTGCTAACAATGCGATCAATGCACCACTACCGACTCAGCCAAACAGCGCTAACCGCTACAACCAAAGTCTTTATAACAAGCGCCGTTTGACCAACAAGTTAGGTCTAGGCTTTGCCATGTCGGCGATGGTTTTTGGACTATTTTGGTTGTTTTGGATTTTGTTGACGTTATTTGTGGAAGGCTTTCAAGGTATTGTGCAGCTGCCTATTTTTACTGCTGATACACCGCCACCGATGAGTGCGGGCGGGCTGCGTAACGCCATTGTCGGTTCAGTAATGCTCGCGTTTTCAGGATTGTTTATCGGTGCGCCTATTGGTCTTATGACCGGTATTTATTTATCTGAGTTCGCTCAAGGCAGTATGCTTGGCAAGGTAACGCGTTTCTTAAATGATATTTTGCTATCCGCACCCTCGATTGTGATTGGTCTCTTTATTTATGCATTGATGGTAAAAGGTCAAAGTTTCTCTGGTTGGGCAGGCGCATTAGCATTGGCATTAATCGTTATTCCTGTGGTCGTGCGTACGACGGAGAATATGCTCAATCTGGTTCCTAATAGCATTCGTGAAGCGGCTTACGCACTTGGTACACCCAAGTGGAAAATGGTGACTCAAGTAACGATTAAGGCGGCTAGAGCAGGACTGACCACTGGGGTGTTATTGGCATTTGCTCGAATCACTGGTGAGACAGCACCGTTGCTATTTACGGCGCTTAACAACCAATATTTCAGTACCGATATGAGCCAGCCTATCGCCAACTTACCCAATACCATCTATCAGTTTGCGATGAGTCCTTATGATAACTGGCATACCTTAGCGTGGGCGGCAGCGTTGCTGATCACGACCTCTGTCTTGGTATTAAATATTTTGGCCAGATTCATCGGTAGTAGAGGTCAGGCTAAATAAAGACTGATGGTAAATTAAGGCTTGTCCTAGATTACCTCGAGCATTTACTTCCATTTATATTCATTGAGCTGGGTTGGAACACATTATGAATGACGTCATGAGCAAAATCCGTACAAAAAAGCCTGTCGATAAATTCAATGCGGCAGATAAATTTAATCCAACAACAGACAGTTTATTAAACAGACCGATGTCGACGGCAGCACAAATGGAGCAGCCAGATATTGCCAGCCTAACCAAACAAACGCTTCATGATATTCCCAAAAACATGCCTGCAGCAAAAATGCAAATTCGGGATCTGAATTTTTATTATGGTGACTTTCAGGCGCTAAAAAATATCAATATCGATATTCCTGATAAAAAAGTCACTGCTTTCATTGGTCCTTCAGGTTGCGGAAAATCGACGCTGTTGCGTACCTTCAACCGGATGTATGACTTATATCCGGGTATGCGAGCAGAAGGCAATATTAATCTTGATGGCAACAATATCTTGGGCAAAGACGTCGATGTCAATTTGCTACGTGCCCAAGTCGGTATGGTCTTTCAAAAGCCAACGCCATTCCCAATGTCGATATACGATAACGTCGCGTTTGGTGTGCGTCTTTATGAAAAATTAAGCAAAGCTGAGCTGGACAATCGGGTGGAATGGGCGCTAAAAAAATCAGCGTTATGGCCAGAAGTGAAAGACAAATTAAAGGCTTCAGGATTGTCTTTATCAGGCGGACAGCAGCAACGCTTATGTATCGCACGTAGCGTCGCGACCAAGCCTGAAGTGTTATTGCTCGATGAGCCAACGTCAGCGTTAGATCCTATCTCGACAGGTGCGATCGAAGATTTGATTGAAGACTTAAAACAGGATTACACCATTGCCATTGTCACGCATAACATGCAACAGGCCGCGCGCGTGTCTGACTATACCGTTTATATGTACTTAGGCGATATGATTGAGATGGGCGAGACCGACCAGATATTTACCAAGCCTGCCCAAACCGCCACAGAAGATTATATTACGGGTCGTTATGGCTAACATCGCGGTCTGAGCAAGTACGACGTGCTCGATACGTTCAATAAGATATCGTGAGCCAATCTGTTCGACTCAACAGCCACACCGCGCTACCAAAATATGGATTTTAGGGAATACCTCTTATGCAAAGCGATAAGCATATCTCCAAAAGTTTTGACCAAGACCTTGATGAAGCTATCCGTCTATTTCTATACATGGGTGATAGCGCGGCCAACCAAGTGGCGAAAGCGATCCATGCGCTTATCGATAAAAATGAGACACTGGCGCAAGAGGTGATTGATATGGACTTTGATATCAATCGAATGGAAGTCGAGTTGGATGAGCATATCTTGCTATTGGTCGCCAAACGCCAGCCCGCCGCCAGCGATTTACGCTTGGTCATGTCCATCAGTAAAGGCGTGGTTGATCTAGAACGCATCGGTGATGAAGCCGTCAAAATTGCTCAGATGGCCAAAAAAATTGCGGCACAAGGTAAACTGTCGTATGGCTATGCGGAGGTGCAACATCTCAGCAATCAGGTTCGTTTGATGCTGCACAATGCGCTAGAGGCATTTAGCCAATCGAATGCTGAGCAAGCGTTTGAGGTCATGCGTAACGATAGCATGGTCAATGATGAGTATCAGTCAGCCATCCGTGCTTTGATGACCTATATTATGGAAGATTCACGGCACGTTTCAAAAGTCATTAATATTATGTGGGTATTGCGCGCGCTTGAGCGGGTAGGCGATCATGCACAAAATATTGCAGAACTGGTGATTAACTATATTAGTGGGCAAGATGTGCGTCATTCCGACTATGCGCTGGTAGAAAAAGCGGTGCAAGAAGCCAATGACCGTATGGCGGCGCGCCAAGTCAGCACCCTGTCTGCCACTAAACCTGCCGTCAAGTCAGCCACGGATTTTGTAGACTCAAACGGTGATGAGGGCTGAAAAAAACAGTTCATCGTAAATTTTACATCCAAAAAAACGCGCGATATTAAATAGCGCGTTTTTTATATTGTGGCAATAATAAAAAATAACTAGCTCTCTGGCGTCCAACCTTGTGCACGCTCATAATCTTCATTATCTAAAAATTTATCTCGTTGTTCGGTGAGGAATTTTTTGGCAGCAGGATCTAACATACTTAGATGATTTTCGTTAATCAGCATCGTTTGCTGTTCAAGCCATTCTTTCCACGCTTTGTCAGATACGGTTTCTTGTAGCTCCTGACCTTTTTTATTAGGGAAAGGCGGGTGCGGCATTTTTGGCAATTCTTGCTGATATTTACGGCAAAATACCGTATTGGCTTGTGGATTAAAAGTCTCAGTCATAAGGCGTTCCTTATTATGGTTTGGTTATTATAAAAATATGTTATTGAATCACTCATGAGAATAGTTATACCAAACCCAAAAAGTAAGATTAGCTGTGTCAAACTCGCTTAGCCTACAAGACGTAGTACTTTCACTCGTTTTCCTTGCTACTCTAATTTCTGTGAATGGTATTAGTTAGCACTTATTCAGCATAAGTGACTTAAATATTATTAGCTGAATTTACTTTACCTCATCATGGTATCAAAAACACCCGCAGCAGGGGCGGGTGTTTTTTATGGTAAAAGCTGTCTGGTCAACAATGCGATTTTACGCAAATACCTCTAAACGGCTACGACCGCGAGCAACGGCTTGCTTAACTTGATTTGGCGCTGTACCACCTAAGTGGTCACGGGCTGCTAATGAGCCTTCTAACGTTAAATATTCAAAGACATCATCACCGATTGCATCGCTAAATTGTTTGAGCTGTGCCAATGATAAATCACTCAAATCAACGCCCTCGGCAATACCCAAAGCAACGGCATTACCGACCACTTCATGCGCATCACGGAAAGCCACACCATTACGTACCAAATAATCTGCAAGGTCAGTGGCAGTAGCATAGCCTTTCATTGTGGCAGCGCGCATGTTTTCTTTATTTGGGGTGATATTCGGTAGCATATCAGCAAAAGCCAATAAACAGCCGGTGAGGGTATCGACGCAATCAAACAGTGGCTCTTTGTCTTCTTGGTTGTCTTTATTATAAGCCAGTGGCTGACTCTTCATTAGACTTAATAGTGTCATTAATTGCCCAAAGACACGTGCCGCTTTACCGCGCACCAACTCTGGTACATCAGGATTTTTCTTTTGCGGCATGATAGAGGAGCCAGTACAAAAGCGATCAGGGATTTGCACAAAGTTAAACTGCGCTGACATCCATAGGATAATCTCTTCGCTCATCCGTGACATATGCATCATCAAGATAGAAGCGGCTGAGGTAAATTCAATCGCAAAGTCACGATCTGAGACGGCATCAAGCGAGTTTTGGCAAATACCTTCGAAACCTAACAGCTCAGCAGTAATGGTACGATCGATGGGGAATGTCGTGCCAGCAAGGGCAGCACTACCAAGTGGCATCTGATTAATACGGCGGCGCGCATCGACCAGACGTTCGGTATCGCGGTATAACATCTCAAACCACGCCATGACGTGATGACCAAAGCTCACTGGCTGCGCCGTTTGTAAATGCGTAAAGCCGGGCATAATAGTGTCCGTATGCTGCTCAGCCAAATCAAGCAAACCACTTTGCAAGCGTACTAATAAGGCAATGATATTATCAGTCTCTTCGCGTAGCCAAAGACGAATATCGGTGGCAACTTGATCGTTACGGCTACGACCTGTATGCAGTTTTTTACCAACTGCACCGATGATGTCAGTCAAGCGCGACTCAACATTCATGTGCACGTCTTCTAGCGCGATTGACCAGTTAAACGCGCCAGCCTCAATCTCGCGCAGTACCTGATGCAGACCATCAATAATGGTAGCTACTTCGTCAGCGGTCAAAATGTCACATTCTTTAAGCATGGTCGCGTGGGCGATTGAGCCTTGAATATCGTGACGCGCAAAGCGTTGATCAAAGCCAACAGAGGCGGTGAAGGCAGCGACAAAGCTGTCCGTCGCTTCACTGAAGCGTCCGCCCCACATCTGCTGGCCTTGGCTGTTTGAAGGACTGCTTACAGGGTTGTTTTGTGCAGCGTTATTTGTTATCGGAGCATCTGTGCTAGAATCAGAGACAGATGGGTTTACATTTGATTCGGGACTACTAGGTTTTGAAGAATTGGCGTTCATATCGGTACAAGACAAGTCAGCAGAATAAGAGCTCAAGTATAGCAAAGGATGAGGTTGCCTTACTAGCGGAGCGCTTAGAGTTTTTTATTCCCAAGCTCATGGAAGTCATGAAGCCTTGGCAGTGGTTCATTTATATCTTTTTTTGGTCACTATTCGTTACGGTAATAAATCGCTATGATATTGCCACGTGGTCAGATTTTTTGATTCAGCTGTTTAGCAGAGTCATGCAAAACACCTTGAGTATTATTCCTTCCTTATACATCATTGATTATTTGCGCCCCATTTTTAAGAGCATGAGCATACCTAAAGCCAGCATGTATGTGCTTGCCTTACTCATGGTGGCATCTACCATATCCATGATTTTAGTCATGCTGGTGATGATTAATATTGGTTGGTTTGAATATGATCGTCAAACTTTTATTCTAAATATATTGTTTGATGCGGTGATTGGTGGTGGCTTTACCTTGGTATTCTTACTGTATTTTTTACGCCGTTATCGTGAGACGAATGCGCTCAAACAATCGTTTGAGCAGAAATTGAGTGCACAAAACGATGTGATCAAAGCGCGAATCGCTCCGCATTTTTTCTTTAATACCATTAATACCCTTGTGTCACTGATAGAGTCCAATCCAGCAAGAGCTTCCGCTTTATTACAGCACGTTTCTGCCTTATTCCGTGCCAGTTTCAATGGGGCACGAGAGATTAGCTTTGAAGAAGAAATTGCTCTTTGTGAGCACTATCTAGCGATTGAGTCTAGCCGCTTAGCGGATAAGCTTGAAGTGAGTTGGCAATTGCCTGACGAAGATGTCATGTATGACATGGTGATTACCGCCTTGACCTTACAGAGCGTGCTAGAAAAAATGCTGCTGAATGTGGTGGAGATGACCACTGAAACCATTTATATCAATATTAAAGTCACTTGGCAGCAGCATCGGGTTGTGATTACGATTGGTGTCGCGCTGCCGAAAAAAACCATGATTATTAACCATGATTTACGTCAGCACATGAACTTTTATATTCAAGCGGAACGTTTACGGGCTTATTTCGGCCAAAGTGCGGATATTAAAAGTAGCGTTACCAGTAGTCAAATTATTACTGTGATCGACTATCCGCTGCAAGATGTTAGTTTATGACCGTTTTTTTGGGGCTTACTTTTTTATTTTATTTCTCAAGGAATAGGTATGGCATACTTATTGCACCATCTTTATAGCTAAGGGGTTGTTTTACTTTATATTTAGCCATGATTCCCCATAAAAATTATTATCGATAAATGCATCGCAATAAAACTCAATGCACAAGGCTATCAACGTCAATATAGCCAGTTATTGTTTTATGAAATAATTAAAGGTTTTTATGCTAAGTGATTGGTAATGAGTGCTAATATGTTGGTAAGGCCATTGAAAAAAATACTAAGTTTATCCTGGGATTGGAGTTTGCATGCGTATCGTAGTTTGTGATGATGAGCCACTAGCACGTGAGCGTTTGGTTAGAATTGTACAGGAGTCAGGTCATCAAGTCGTTGCTCAAGCAACCACGGGTGCAGAAGCCATTATCGCTGTCAAAACTCAGCAGCCAGACATCATATTATTAGATATTCGTATGCCTGAGATGGATGGGGTGCGCTGTGCGCAAGAGCTTGCCAAACTTGAGCATCCGCCAGCCATTATATTTGTCACCGCTTATGATCATTATGCCATTGCCGCGCTAAAAGCCAATGCGATTGGTTATTTATTAAAGCCTGCCAATAAAGACGAGTTACTAGAAGCACTAGATAAAGCGAAAAATTTGAACGCGGCGCAGTTAAATGAGATTCGTAAACTCGAAGACCCAACAGCGCGTCCAGTACGTGAGCATATCGCTGCTCGTACTCACCGAGGCGTTGAGCTCATCAAGCTCAAAGATATCTATTATTTTACCGCCGATCAAAAGTACGTCAAAGTCCGTCACAAAGATGGCATTGTCCTGATTGATGAGACGCTAAAAGAGCTTGAACAAGAATTTGAGGATCGGCTGTTTCGGGTGCACCGTAATGCCATCATCAACCTTAGCTTTTTGGACTTTTTAGAAACGTTGGATGCAGGACAATATCAAATACGCTTTAAAGGCATTGATGAGACACTCGCGGTTAGCCGCCGTCACTTACCTGCATTACGTGACAAGATTCAAAGCATGTAAGCTGCGGTTTGCATAGTGAAATAACAGCAAAATAACCGTGAAATAATCATCCCATATCATCAAACCCTTATTTATGCTTAAATAGGGGTATTTTTTTGCGTCAGCATTGACTATATATGGTTTATATCGCCCATTTTTTGTGGAAAATTTGCAGTATTGTCTAATACTGACCTGCATAGTACTGACGTAAACAGTATCGAATTTATTGAGGCCCTTTATGAGCAATCCGCAGCAAACTGCTTTGACTACCTTGAATATCGCCACGCGTCAGAGCCCTTTAGCATTATGGCAAGCTGAGCATATCCGTGCTCGTCTACTAGATTTGTATCCTGAATTGACGATTAACTTGCTAAAAATTGTCACTAAGGGTGACAAGATTTTGGACACACCTTTGGCTAAAATTGGTGGTAAAGGTTTGTTCGTTAAAGAGCTTGAGCAAGCACTATATGACAAACAAGCGGACATCGCGGTACATTCATTAAAGGACGTACCGATGCAGCTTCCTGAAGGCTTGATGCTGGGCGTCTATTGCAAACGCGCCTCACCGACTGATGCTTTTGTGTCCAATACTTATAATAGTATTGATGAGTTGCCGCAAGGGGCAGTCGTTGGCACGTCAAGTTTGCGTCGTCAGTGTCAGCTGAAAGCCTATCGCCCAGACCTACAAATCAAAACCTTACGCGGTAACGTTGGTACACGTTTGGGCAAGCTAGATGCTGGCGAGTATGATGCGATTATTTTAGCAACCAGTGGTTTGCAGCGTATCGAGCTGGATGAGCGCATACGTGGCGAGCTTGATATCAATGCCTGCCTGCCTGCGGTTGGTCAAGGCGCCTTAGCGATTGAATGCCGTGAAGGTGATGATGAAGTGTTAAAATTACTGGCACCACTGAATGATGATAAAGCTCGTATCCGTCTCATTGCTGAGCGCGCGCTAAACCGTCACTTAGAGGGTGGCTGCCAAGTGCCGATCGCCGCTTATGCCGTGTTACAAATGGCGGATGAAACGAGCAGCAACAATGATGATAACGGTGACAATGGCAATAACGACAACGGCAATGTGTTATGGCTACGTGGCCGCGTCGGTCAAGCGGATGGCAGCGAGCTGCTAAAAGCAGAAAAACGCGTCACCTTGATCGGCACACAAGCCGAGCAAGAAGTACAGGCTAATCAGCTTGGTATTGATGTTGCCAATATACTGCTTGCCGATGGCGCGGGTGATATCTTATCTGCGATTTATCATCCTGAATAACATGCCAGTATTTTGATTATCTTAGTCATAGCCCCAGTATTATTGATGCTAGGGCTATCGTTAAGCCAATTCTATCAGTCTTTTGTCATGGTACGTCTATGTCATCAACATTAAATCACGCCCAGCTTATTGCTAACAGTCAATCAAATAATGAGTCATCACTCACGCAAGTAGTCATCAATACTCGCCCAGTGGAGCGTGCCGCTGCATTGACGGATCATCTACAAGCAGCAGGGCTGACGGTGGTAGAGATACCGATGTTGACGTTACAATCGCGCCCAACGACTGAGCAAGACATGACGCTGATGCGCCAGTGGCTATCAGGCGATTATAAGGCGCTTGTGATTGTTAGCCCAACGGCGGCCGCTTCAGGACTGGCTGTTTGGCAAGCGCTTGAAGATGAGCGTCAAGCTCAAAACCATGACAATGATAATGACGATGATAATAATAATGAGCGAAAAGATATAGCAATTAATGCTCTGCAAGCGCCGAGCTACTTGATTGCCGTGGGTGAAGCGACCGCGTCGGTATTAAATAATGCCAAAATAGAGGCATCGAATTATCAAGTACTTCAGCCTCACATTGCCAATAACGAAGGTATGCTAGCGATGCCTGAGATTGAGCGTTTGCAAGCAGGTGACAAGTTGCTCGTGTGGCGCGGATTGGGTGGTAGGCGACTATTGGTCGATACGTTGCTGGCACGCGGTGTGCATATCGATAGCATTGCTTGGTATGAGCGCATAATGCCAGTCGATGCGATGGCTCAATATGAGCAGTGGCTAAAAGAGTTTTTAACCGATAATTTAACGCATAATATGATGCAAGATGCGTCGGCAGTGCAGCAACCAAAGCCAATCGTTGTGGTCAGTAGCGGTACAGCCTTTGAGCATTGGGAAAGCATCGTTCGGGCTGTAGCAGAAAAGGTATTAGAGCAAGAAACAGCCAGAGAAACTCCCGCTATTTTGCCTTATAAATTGTCAGACTTTTCTTATGTGGTGTTGGGTGAGCGTTTAGCCAATATGGTCGCTGAGCAGCAGTTAAGTTATTGGCGTGTGGAAGATTTGGCGCCAGAAACCATTCTCGCTGCTATCCATGCTAAAGCCTGTTAAATATATAAATGTACCAACCGATGACCTGTCCTTATCTATTATGTTTCACTTTTTATTTATTCGCTTTAAACCTGTTTTAGCCAAAATAACGGTGCTGCCTTATGTCAATCAATTCTGAATCGTTATCTCAGGAACCTTCTGCTACTCAGCAGCGCCGACAAGCAAATGTGTTTTTGTTGCGCCTGCAGTGGCTGGTTATCTTGTTGCTTATCGCCGCCCTATTGTGGCTCTACATCAGCCAGCAGCGTTTCCAGCATAGTGTTAATGAGCGTTTGCAAAGCAACGAGCAAGTCGTCAGCCGTCTGAATGAGATGGATGACCGTCTATTTGCGATGAGTCAGCAGACGCTGCCAGAGCCTCGATCTGCCGCCAGTAGCCAAGCGCAAAACCAGTTAGATTTATTGCGTATTCAGATACAAGCCGCTGATAGATTATTGGCAGACAATAACGACAGTGCAGCGATTGATTTGTTGCGTGGTCTACATTGGCAGCTTTCGCAAGGTAGCAATGAGATTGCTCCAGCGCTAACGGTTGTGATCAAACAAAGCTTGATGAAAGACATCGAACGTTTGCAGGCAAGCAGCACTCAGCCCAGTCCTTGGCAGCTACAAAACCTCGCCATCCAAAATATTCAAGAGTTTTTGCACAGCTATGAGCGTGTGAGTAGCGAGGCGACACCGCACAATAGCACCGATAGTAATATGAGCCTCTCGCGCAAACAACTGACCATTCACGAAGTGATTATGACATTGAATCTAGCCAGTCAAGCCAGTAATATGCGCGAACAAGAGCAACTGGTTGGTTATCTGCGTCAAGCACGAAATCAACTACAAACCTTGGTGCATAAGTCTGCTATTCCTCAAGAGTCAGCGCCAAAGGCAGCCATAGCTGATACTGAAAATGCCTCTAATACTGCGTCCGCAGGCAAAAAACAAACCTCTACCGATAAGAATCTACCAACCAGATCCGCTCCGACAAATATCGGAGAAGTTATAGATTGGTTAGATAAATTGATTGCCAATGCACCGAAACCAACGCCATTGTTGACCACTCAGATTTTGGATAAATCTCAGCGTTAGTGGTTCAATGGATGTTGATTGATAGATTTATGAATACAAAAATAAGAGAAATGACGTTATGGACAGTTTGAATCAAGCAGCACATGTAGCCTCTAATATCGCAGATAATCATCCTGACGAATTGTCTCATTATCCCATTATTCATCACCAGCCCATTCACTGGGGCGAGATGGATGCATTTAACCATTTAAATAATGTGATTTATTATCGTTATGCTGAATCAGCACGAATTGGCTATTTGCAGGCGCTAGGTATGTTTGATGGCAGTATGGTGACGGTATTGGCACAATCTAGCTGCCAGTATTTACGCCCAGTGACTTATCCTGATACTTTGCTATTAGGAGTGCGCTGTCAGCGCTTGGGCAATACGAGTATCGTGATGGAATATAGCTACTATAGCACCGCGCAAGCGGCCATCGTCGCGACAGCTGAGGCAGTCGTGGTACGTCTCGATAGTGAGGGAAAGCGTAAATTAGCTTGGACAGAGGAAGAGCGCGCTCGGCTATTGGCATTAGAAGCGAAAGTTGGTCATACACCAAAGCTTTAGCACTGAATATTAAATATGTGAAAAAAGGGCACGCTAACGTTATGTTAGCGTGCCTTTTGCTATGTAGCTGATATCAAACAGTCAAACATTGTAGCTGATATCAAACAGTCAAACATTAATCTTGCTTTGGCGCATGTACGAAATCGATGACGTTCAAGTCAAAGCCTGATAATGCGTAAAACTTCATGGGCGATGATAATAAACGCATATCACGAACGCCTAAATGACGCAAAATCTGTGCACCAACACCAATGCTGCGATACGGCTGCTGAGTAATGGTCGATTGCGATTCATTGTCTGCCGCTTTGTCTAACGCCTCTCCTAAATCTATTGGCTGGTTGCTACCAATCCAAACTAATACGCCGCGATCTGAGTTGCTTATTTCCTCCAGCGCTGAGCGTACGCTCCAGCCACTACGACCCGTCATATCATTTTTGGCAGCAAACAAGTCGCGTAGTGGGTGAAAACCATGGACACGGACGGTGCTGACGCCTTCGCTCACATCGCCTTTTACCAAAGCCAAATGCGTTTCATCAGCGCCAAATTCGCGGAAGCGATGTAGCGTAAAGGTGCCGTATTCCGTTTCAAAAGGACGCGACTCAATTTCTTCTACCGTTTGCTCGTTCGCGATGCGGTAGTTGATGAGGTCAGCAATTGTACCCATTTTGATGCCATGCTCTTCGGCAAATATCTCAAGGTCATCACGGCGCGCCATCGTACCATCAGCATTGATGATTTCGACAATCACTGCTGCGGGCTCAAGCCCTGCTAGGCGTGCTAAATCACAACCAGCTTCGGTATGTCCAGCGCGGTGCAAGACGCCACCATTTTGAGCCATGATTGGGAAGATATGTCCAGGCTGGACGATGTCTTCAGGTTTTGCCGAAGAAGAAACCGCGGCTTGAATCGTACGTGCACGGTCAGCAGCAGAGATACCTGTCGTAACGCCTTCAGCGGCTTCGATAGAGACCGTAAAGTTGGTGCTAAATTTTGCCTCATTACGATCAGACATCAGCGGCAATGCCAACTGTTGGCAGCGTGCTTGTGACAAGGTCAAGCAAACCAAGCCACGTGCGTGAGTAATCATAAAATTGATATCTTCAGGGCGCACATGGGTCGCTGCCATAATGATATCGCCTTCATTTTCACGGTCTTCATCATCCATCAAGATGACCATCTTGCCAGCACGAATGTCTTCGATAATCTCAGGAATCGTATTTAAACTCATAGTAAGTCTCAATATTTTATTATTTATAGATAGGTTTAATTTGGAATATAAAGCGTTATCTGTCTATTGTAGCAGTAGATGCTACAGAGCGCTGTTGCGGTTAAGCAAAGGGCACTCAAGCAAATTAATCCACTGTAGACGTTATCTAATCATTGCTCATATATCAATATGAGGACATTTTAACGCTTTTCAGCCCACTGTGCTGATTCATCTCGAAACTATATGGACCAGACTGTCAAATATAGTGATAAGTATTATTAATGGTAAAGCCGATTCACGTATTCAATGGTGTATTAAGCAAAGGGCTAATTGACCATGTGAGCCATCAGTCATTACTGGCTGCTTGGCTTTTTAGCCAATCCATAAACTGTTTGCTATGTTGCTCGCGTTGGTTGTCGGCAAATTCATAAAAGCTGCTACCAACTAAATTGTCTGGCAAATAGCTTTGCGGATAATAGTGATTGGGATAATCGTGTGGATAGGCGTAACCTTGACCATAGCCTTGATTGCGCATCAGTTTGGTTACGCCATTACGTAGGTGTAGCGGCACAGGAGAGGCATCTTTTTCTGCCAACGTCATGGCAGCATTGATGGCTTTATAAGTGCTGTTACTTTTGGCACTGGTCGCCAGATAAACCACTACTTGTCCCAAGATAATACGCGCTTCTGGCATACCAATTGATTGCACACTACGTAATGCTGCATCGGCAAGCAGTAAAGCATTAGGGTTGGCATTACCAATATCTTCACTGGCCAAGATGACCAAACGCCGCGCGATAAAATCAGCAGGCTCACCGCCAACTAACATCCGCGCCATCCAATAAAGCGCAGCATCAGGGTCTGAGCCACGTACGGACTTTATCATCGCCGAGATAATATCGTAATGCTGCTCGCCATCTTTGTCATAGCGAACTAGAGCTGTTTGGGCGACACGAGCGACCAATTCATCGTTAATGACGAGGGGTGATTGCTTAGTGTCCGCCGTTTGAATAGCCAGCTCTAATAAATTCAGCGCCTTTCTAGCATCGCCATGCGCCAGTTGGCTGATAGTGTCCTGTGCTTGTAAATCAACCGTCAAATTTTTCAGCACTGAATCTTCTGAAATTGCCCTTTGCAATACCGCACTGATTTGTTCAGGCGTCAGTGGCTCTAAACGATACACTTGGCAACGTGATAGCAGCGCATTATTGATGCTAAAGGACGGGTTTTCAGTTGTCGCACCAATCAAGGTAATATCACCAGATTCGACCGCGCCCAGTAAGGCATCCTGCTGAGCCTTGTTAAAGCGGTGTATCTCATCGATAAACACCACTGGCGATTCAAATGCCAATGAGTTCTTATTGTCTAACACTTCTCGCAGCTGTTTGACCCCAGTATTCAAGGCAGACAAGGCATGAAAAGGTCTGCCAACAGCATCAGCCAGCAGCATGGCAATAGTCGTTTTGCCGATGCCAGCTTCACCATGCAAAATAATCGATGGCAGATGCCCTTGTTCGACCAAACGCCGCAAGGGCGCACCTGCCGCTAGTAGATGTTCCTGACCAATGATTGCATCAAGTGTCGTTGGGCGCATACGCTGAGCAAGGGGTGTATCGGCATGAAAATTAGGCGGCATAGAAATCTCTATTATCAATTTAAACAGCTATCAATTAGTTCATAACGACAGTGATTAATGGGTTTTTATTGTTGCATCTAAATGACTACATCCTAGATTACATTCATCATTGCTATGGAAAAAGACCATATCTGTCTGTTTGGCATGATTTTCGCACTAATGAATATTAGACATGAGTAGTAAAAGTAGGCTAATTTATAAAGATGCTATTTGGTATGTGTCTTGGTATGTGTCTTGGTATGTGTCTTGGTATGTGTCATACAAGATAGGCTAACGCAGATTTACGTTAATAAAAGTCAATCAAGTGTACAGCTTATGTCCCAAATACTTTGATTTTTATGCTTTTATCCCTATTAACGGTTCAACAGCATTGATAGATCGCAGATATCACGCCCGATTTACGACCTATCATTTGTGATCATCCATTCATTAGGCATAAGGTATTACCGTCATGATGTCTCCGCCGATATTGCAGCGCTTGTTTGCTCGCTATTTATATCGCAGTGCCAAGCAGCAATCACGTTTGCTTACTACAGGTGAGATAGCGCTGGCGCGTTCAGTATTTGGCGACAGTATCAATCTCGATGAGGTTCAGCTCAAGACTGCTTGGTGGGTGTTGAAACATTATGCCGTTAGTCCTAATGGCAATATTTATTTTAACCGAGCAGATTGGATAATAGATTTTAGCGATGCTTCATTGAGTAAAAAAAGTTGGTTGATACATGAATTGACCCATGTATGGCAATTACAGCAAGGCTTAAAAGTGGTACGCGGTGCACTTATTGATCGCCGTTATGATTATGTGCTCAAGACAGGCAAATCCTTCTTTAACTACGGTATCGAACAGCAGGCGCGTATGGTTCAGGATTATTTTATTCGTCGTCAGCGTGGACAAGACTGTCAAGCATTAGAAGCTTGTATTCCATTTTTGATCGTAAAGTCTGACGACAATATGAAGTGATATCCATTGGCAATGGATTGCCATGACGACTTTGATTTTTATTATTTTGCCTTAACAAGGACACGTACCCTTATGTTTAAATTTTTGCCAAAAAAGCCTAATTATAAAATGAATAAAGGTGTGGTTGATGATTCTATCAATCAAAACAACAACCCTTCACAGCACTCGTCAACCTTGCTTGCGGCAACACTCAGCGGCGTATTGCTGTTAAGTGGTTGTCAGCAGCAAGCAGAGACTCAACCTGCGCCAGAAGACAGTCAGAGCGTTGAAAAAACGAGCACTGAAGACAGTCAGCCTATGCGCCCAAGTGATTCTGCTGCTACCCGTATAAAGCAGTTTCAGCCTATCTATGTCGCGCAAGCACAAAGGCTACAGCGTCGTTTACAAGCAGAGTATGAATCCCTACAAGCCGCTGATAGCTCAGACAGTGAGGATTCATTGCTGCTGAATGATGATACTGCTAGCGATACTAATACTAATAACGTGGTGGAGAATAACAGCGATTCAGCAGATAGCAGCTCACTATCTGCTGACACCACAGATGATGAAGTGGATATCCCCGCTGAGGCTGATATCAATACCAGTACAGAAGTTGGCGAGCGTGATTTAACGGTGTTAAAGCGCATTAGCCTTGAGCCGCGTAAGCCTGTCATGCTAACAGAAGATCAAATCATCGAAAGCTACCAGCAAGCGATGGAAGCGCTTTATCAGCCTGTGACGACGCCTCTTAGCGCAGAAGATGTTGATACGTTAATCAATATCGCGACATTGGCTCCGCAGTTATTTGAGCATGCAGAAATTGCCGGTAGGCTCAGTGCCAAAAGCCCAGCATTAGCGCGTTTGATTATTCAGCATCAGGTTTGGGAGCAGATAGAAGCTCAGCAAGTGATTGATATGCAGCAGATGAAACTGAATCAACAAAAAGAATTTGAGACGCTTATGACTAAGTTTAATGACACCATTAAAGGTTATGATGAGCAAATTGCCAAATATGAGCAGACACTAAAAGAATTCCAGTAGCCGCAATTCTGTCACTCAACCAGTTATTCATTCAGTAACGGATAGGGTTTCTATAAAATTTAATGTGGCTAACCGTATCAAATGAGACAGTAAGAACCATAAAAAAAGAACCATAAAAAATCCCGCACGATGGCGGGATTTTTTATGGTTCTAAAAACTAAAATATAAGTGACTATTTACGGTCTTCAACTTTAACGAAATCGCGATGCGTTTCACCCGTGTATAACTGACGTGGACGACCGATTTTGAACGGTGTGCTGTGCATCTCTAACCAATGGCTGATCCAACCAGAGGTACGAGCCAATGAGAAAATAACGGTAAACATTGACGTTGGAATACCGATGGCTTTAAGGATAATGCCCGAGTAAAAATCAACGTTTGGATACAAGTTACGCTCAACGAAGAACGGGTCTTCTAAAGCGATTTTCTCAAGTGCCATGGCAAGCTCAAGCTTAGGATCATTGATGCCCAATGCGCCCAATACTTCGTCACAAGTTTCTTTCATCACTTGTGCGCGTGGATCAAAGTTTTTATAAACGCGATGACCAAAGCCCATGAGCTTCACTTCACGGCTCTTCACTTTTTCCATGAATTCAGGCACATTTTCAACTGAACCGATCTCATCTAACATCTCAAGCACGGCTTCGTTCGCGCCGCCATGTGATGGTCCCCAAAGGGCGGCGATACCAGCAGCGATACACGCATAAGGGTTGGCGCCAGTAGAACCAGCTAGACGTACCGTAGACGTTGACGCGTTTTGCTCGTGGTCAGCATGCAAAGTAAAGATTTTGTCCATGGCACGAGTGATGACGTCATTGGTTTGGTAATCAACATCAGCAGGCGTGGCAAACATCATGTATAAGAAGTTTTCAGCATAGCTAAAGTCATTGCGTGGGTACATGAACGGTTCGCCTTGCGAGTATTTATAACTCATCGCAGCAAGCGTTGGCATTTTAGCGATTAGACGGATAGCCGTAATTTCACGATGCTCTTCGTTACTGACGTCTAATGCTTCATGATAAAACGCGGATAAAGCACCAACGACACCAACCATAATGGCCATTGGATGTGCGTCACGGCGGAAGCCTTCAAAGAACTTGCGCAATTGATCATGAACACCCGTATGCTTACGGATTTTTTCAAAGAAATCTGCTTTTTGCTCAGCGTTCGGTAAGTCGCCATGAATCAAGGCATAAGCCACTTCTAAATATTCAGCATTGTTTGCCAATTGATCGATAGGGTAGCCGCGGTGTAGTAGCTCACCCTTACCACCATCAATATAAGTAATCTTTGATTCAACAGGGGCGGTTACTTTAAAACCAGGGTCATAAGACCAAAATCCTGATTCTTGTAGAGCAGCAATATCTAGAACTGGACGCCCTAAAGTACCTTCGATAATAGGAAACTCGTATTCTTTACCATTGACGGTTAGTTTGGCATTAGTGTCAGCCATAAATTGCTCTCCATTGGTTTTAGCTTGTTAGAATAAAATTACGACAGACGCACACCCTCGGTCTATCGTTAGTCAAATCATAAAAATGCATTTAACTCATTTAATACGCAGGGTATATTAGCAGTAATTACTTATGATTTGAAAAGACTTTTACCATCAATAGCACTAATTGGCACGGTTTAGTCGTGTTTATTCACTGTAATTTTTGTATCAAAATATGTCTGATTGGTTATTTTGCTTAGAAAGCTTGTTTTTATGACAGTAAGCACAGCTACATTATCCGCATAATTTTTAAAGAATTTTACGATAATAATGTAGCAGGTTTTATTAATATTCGGGTTAAAAACAGACAGAGTATGCGTAGTAGACGAATTGAGTTTGGCGTAAATTCCCTCAAAATTGAGCAATTTTGGCAAATACGTATGACCGCTGTCTATTTATTTGTTAACCCAGCGTTTGCCTTTTACTACTTAGGGGATAAATTTGTAATTATCGCCCAGTCATTTTATAATTGTAGGAACTTAACTGGCACTCGCTTTGTGCGAATTGATAAGTGGTCATGATGTAGTGTCGTTTTTCTATTCATACTCGGTTATGGCTGAGTAGCACAAGAGCAACGACGCACTAGCGTTTTGATAGACAATATCTGTAATCCAGGGTTTGAATGCTTTTGTTAACTGTTCTATTTTTAAGTCATTAGTAAAAGGGCTGTATTGATATCGATGACAGAGTAGCGTTGTCTTTATTGATATGACCAGTAAAAATAGACTAGTTAATCGATCTTACTCATGTTTATTTTCTTTGTTGTATAATAGATGGGTTGTTTTATAGACCTGTCGATTTGACGAGCGATATTAAACAGTTTATCAATACCTTGTACCCCACGATCCTTTCTTCATATTTAGCGCAAACTAAACGAAGTCAGCTAGCTCTTCCTTACTTTATTCGTCTCGTGTGTTGCTCAATGCTTAATCGACATCAGTGATATCAAGCGTTGATAGCAGATACAGGAGTATAACCGCAAAAAGGATGCCCGCTGTGAAAAGCAACCGACCTATTGATCTGCCTTTAAGCCAAGTGATTAGCGTTAATCGCTCACCGATTGCGATCGCCTCTATCTTGCATCGTATCTCTGGCATTATTTTATTTTTATTGATTCCTGTCATGCTGTGGTTACTACAGAACTCATTGGCTTCGGCTGAGAGCTTTGAAACCGTATTTGACAACGTACTTGTGCGCTTTTTAGCATGGATATTTGTTGCTGCGATTGCTTATCACTTTGTGATGGGCATCAAACACTTATTCGCTGATATGGGCATGAACGAAGAGCTAAAATCTGGCCGCACTGCGTCTATGGTTAGTTTTGTGATTGCAGCGATTCTAATTGTCGCGTCATTTGTATGGGTGATGTTCTAATGATAAAAAATGATTCAGGAATCAAAAGTGCGACTGGTCTGACAGGTTCAGGCTCACGCGATTGGATTATCCAGCGTATTAGCGCTGTCGTTTTAGCCGTTTATAGTGTGGTATTGCTGGGCTTCTTTTTGACGCACGGCGATGTTACTTATCTTGAATGGTCATCGTTCATGACCAGTTTACCTATGCGTCTATTTAGCTTGGTGGCGGTACTTGCCCTAGCTGGTCATGCTTGGGTTGGTATGTGGACGGTTTTCACTGACTATATTACCACGGGCAAATTGGGCTCAAGCGCAGCAGGTCTACGCTTAGTGCTACAGTCATTGATGATTATCGCTATTTTAGTGTTTCTATTTTGGGGCATTATGATTTTTTGGGGTACTGGTTTCGGTGTGGTTGCTGTTTAACGATAGCCAATCCCCTATAATCTGGATACGGTGGCAGGCTCGCCTAGTCTACTATTTGTAGTTCTGGTGACTCGCCTTCCTTGTATCCATATTATATTGAACAGACTATGTATTGATAATATTTATTTATCTGTAACTTGATTTATCTATAAACAATAACGGACGCGACTAGCAAATGTCAAAGTCATCCGTTAGTAGCCAAAAATAGTCATAGCCAATCATAGCGTTGGACATCATTGACTTAGTCAGTCACTTATATAATAGGTGCGCTATGGTTTAGTCAGTGAGCGAACCCAATATAACGATAGATATGCAAATTAGGTGGTTAAAAGTTGTGAGCGTCATCCACTTTGATCATTGCAAATAGTGGCAAGACAATAAAGTGTTTTGTCCAGCAATAGGATGATTTTGAGACAGCCTTTTTATTTACTTCTAAGCATTAATAGGCATTAGGAAAACCGTAATGGCAACTAGACAAGATAATACCATTAGTAATATTAAGACGCTAAACTACGATGCAGTCATCGTGGGCGGCGGCGGCTCAGGTATGCGTGCTTCACTACATTTGGCAGAAGCGGGCATGAAAGTTGCCGTTTTGACCAAAGTATTCCCAACCCGTTCGCACACAGTTGCGGCTCAGGGCGGTATCGGCGCAAGTTTGGGCAACATGAGCAACGATAACTGGCATTTCCACTTTTATGACACCGTTAAAGGGTCAGATTGGTTAGGTGACCAAGACGCGATTGAATACATGTGCCGTGAAGCGCCTAAAGTAGTCTATGAGCTTGAGCACATGGGCATGCCGTTTGACCGTAACGAAGATGGCACGATTTATCAGCGCCCATTCGGTGGTCATACCTCAAACTATGGCGAAAAAGCCGTACAACGTGCGTGTGCTGCGGCTGACCGTACGGGTCACGCGCTATTACATACGTTATATCAGAAGAATTTGCAGCAAGGCACAGAGTTCTTTATCGAGTGGATTGCGCTTGATTTGATCAAAGACGAAGCGGGTAATATCAACGGTGTTATCGCGCTTGAGCAAGAAACAGGTACGGTTGCTGTATTCCAATCACCAATTACTGTCCTAGCGACAGGTGGTGCAGGTCGTATCTTTGCTGCTTCTACTAACGCTTATATCAATACTGGTGACGGTATTGGTATGGCTGTTCGTGCTGGTATTCCATTACAAGACATGGAGTTTTGGCAGTTCCACCCAACGGGCGTTCATGGTGCAGGCGTATTGTTAACTGAAGGTTGCCGCGGTGAAGGCGCTATCTTACGTAATAAAGATGGCGAAGCGTTCATGGAGCGCTATGCGCCAACCGTGAAAGACTTGGCACCACGTGATTTGGTTTCTCGTTCTATGGATCAAGAGATCAAAGAAGGTCGCGGCTGTGGTCCAAACGCTGACCATATCGTAATGGATATGACCCATTTGGGTGTAGAAACCATCATGAAGCGTTTGCCATCGGTATTTGAGATTGGTAAAAACTTCGCTAACGTTGATATCACCAAAGAGCCAATTCCCGTTATTCCAACCATTCACTATATGATGGGCGGTATTCCAACCACTATTCATGGTCAAGTCATTAAGCCTGATCTAGAAGCAGGTACGGATGAAGACGGTCTATATGCAAAAGGCAACGTGGTTAAAGGTCTTTATGCTATCGGTGAATGTGCTTGTGTCAGTGTTCATGGTGCCAACCGTTTAGGTACTAACTCTTTGCTTGATCTATTGGTATTTGGTCGTGCTGCTGGTAAGCATATCGTTGATGAATTTCATCATGCCGATCATAACTATAAGCCTCTAGATCCACGCGTGCTAGATTATACGGTCGGTCGTTTAGACAAGCTGCAACAGTCGACTGAAGGCTACAATGCCCAAGACGTGGCTGACGAGATTCGTGCAACCATGCAAGCGCATGCGAGTGTGTTCCGCACGCAAGCGATGATGGACGAAGGCGTTGAGAAGATTTTAGCGCTTGGTGACAAGATTGAAAAAATCCATTTGGCCGATAAATCACAAGTATTTAACACAGCGCGCATTGAAGCATTTGAAGTGGCAAACTTGTATGAAGTGGCCAAAGCGACGATGGTATCAGCGGCAATGCGTCACGAAAGCCGCGGTGCTCATAGTGTGTCTGACTATGACCGTCCAGAAGATGATGATTACGCACCAAATGGCCGTAATGACCACGAGTGGATGAAGCATACCTTATGGTATTCTGAAGGCAATCGCATCATTTATAAGCCAGTTCGTAAAGTACCACTAACGGTTGATTATATCGAACCGAAAGTTCGCGTCTACTAATTTTAGACTGCGCAATTTAGCGATACGAACAGCGTAAACGTTTTATTTTTTATTCATTTATTTATTAAAAGGTGACCGCCAGCTACATGCTCATACCAGCGTGACAATATGATTAGTTGATATTTGATAATTACTGTCAATATGGGCTAATCAATAGCGCTGATATGCTGCAACCTTTGTATGCCCGCCATCACCTACGTGTGGAGTTTAGCATTATGAGCCGAGGTACTCGCACCATCGAAATCTATCGCTACGATCCTGATCTGGACGCAGCGCCGCGCATGCAAACGTATACGATTGAGTTGCTAGACTCAGATCGTATGTTGCTTGACGTGTTATTACGCCTAAAAAAGGAAGACGAAACACTGACCTTCCGTCGCTCTTGCCGTGAAGGTATTTGTGGCTCTGATGGCATGAACATCAATGGCAAAAATGGTCTAGCGTGTCTCATTAACATGAACACTCTGCCAGAAAAAGTCACGGTTCGTCCATTACCAGGTCTACCTGTTGTTCGCGATTTGGTTGTTGATATGAACCAATTCTATGAGCAATATGAGAAAGTACATCCGTACTTGATCAATGACCAGCCAGCACCGCCGACAGAGCGTTTGCAGTCACCTGAACAACGCGAAAAGCTAAACGGTTTGTACGAATGTATTCTATGCGCATGCTGTTCAACCAGCTGCCCATCGTTCTGGTGGAACCCTGATAAATTCTTAGGTCCATCAGCACTACTGCATGCTTATCGCTTCGTGGCTGATAGCCGTGATGGTGATACGCAAGCACGTTTGGCGCGTTTAGATGATCCATTTAGCCTATTCCGTTGCCGCGGTATCATGAACTGTGTATCAGTTTGTCCGAAAGGCTTAAACCCAACCAAAGCAATTGGTCATTTACGTAATATGCTCATTGACCAAGCAGGTTAATCGTTTATAATTGTCTGGTTTTTTTGCAGATGGCGTACGAAAAACACCACCTAATCATTAGGTGGTGTTTTTTATGAACAATATATCTAAAATTATTTAATTTTTTCAGTGTCAGATAGGGCTTATAGAGACGATTATTCGACATAGTTAAAGGTAAGGCTGGGCTATCAATACGTTGGTTGTATGTAAGAAGGCATGATATATGCGTCAGCAATCTATATAATTGGTGTTAGAAAAAAGTATTCAGCCAGAGATATTCACCACGTTAAATGTTAGAATAGCGCATTATTTTAATAATTAGTCGTTTTGACGAACCACTATCAGTCGTTAATGTTTAACTTACTGATAAATAAGTATTCAAAACAAGTAATAGACTGAATAATGCATCCAAAATGATAGTAGATATTCATTACCTAAATAGTTAGTATTGAACAAACAAACTATGGCGCGAAACGCTGTCATGCTACTCTATACAGCAACGTATGTTTGCCATAAAAGTAATGATAGCTTGGGAATAACCAGACGTTCCAGCGAGGATAGCCAAATAATAGGCCAGCTGAAGGCGTCAATAATTCATCGATCGTTTATCTTTGATGAATTGGTTATGACTAACTTCAGTATATATAAATTAATGTTGTGAGACGAGTCAGATAACAAAACTGGACGTTCACAAATAATTATATTTTTAATATAGGTATTGTAATGGCACTTATTATCACTATTTAGCATCACTGTCTGTCATAAGCAAAAGCACAGATAAGCGTACTTTTCTTTTATAGTAATAAGTGTGGTTCATAAATCAGTACTGAACAGAATACGATTGAGTTTTTATAATATTAAGTATTTAGATGTCTCACATACAACAGATTACACAATAATAAGCACGATTCCATTCATTTATCTATCAAATAGACGATTATTATGAATAGTATAACTAAAGAAGCCGCAAGCCTAGGACATACAGAACTGGCTGCTGACAACGCCAGCTATATAGAAGCTCTTTATGAGCAGTACCTAAACGACCCTGATAGCGTTGATACCGATTGGCAAACGTATTTTGAACAATACAAATCGCCAAACGATGCACAGCATAACGCTATTAAAGAACAGTTTTTGTTGCTTGCCCGCAACCAAACTGCCAACAAAGCCAGCACTCAAGCGCCTGATGAAAGTGCAGGCTTAGCCGACTGTGCAAACCCTAAACAAATGGGTGTACAGCAGCTAATTTCAGCTTACCGTCGCCGTGGTCATCGCCGCGCCAAGCTTGATCCGTTAAATCTACATCCACGTGCAGAAGTGGAAGATTTGACCCTTGCTTATCATAATCTTTCAGAAGCAGATCTGGATACCGTATTTCCTACCAATGATTTAAATATCGGTAAAGACGAAGCGCCATTGCGTGAAATCATCGAAATTATGGAACGTGTTTACTGCCGTTACATTGGTACTGAATACATGCACGTTACCACCAGTACTGAAAAACGCTGGATGGAAAAGTATCTAGAAACCAACTTAGGTTACATCAAGTTTGATAAAGAAAAGCGCTTATCTATTCTTGAGCGTCTAACAGCAGCTGAAGGTCTAGAAAAATACTTAGCACGTAAATATACGGGCGTTAAGCGTTTCGGACTAGAGGGCGGCGAAAGCTTTATCCCTGCTATCAATGAAATCATCCAACGTGCAGGCGGTTACGGCACTAAAGAGATGGTCATTGGTATGGCTCACCGTGGTCGCCTAAACCTACTGGTCAATATCTTAGGTAAAAACCCTGCGGACTTGTTCGACGAGTTTGATGGTAAAGTACAGCCAGAAAAAGGCTCAGGTGACGTTAAATACCATAATGGTTTTTCATCAAACGTGATGACGCCAGGCGGTGAAGCGCATTTGGCTTTGGCCTTTAACCCATCACATCTTGAGATTGTCGCACCGGTATTGCAAGGCTCTGTACGTGCCCGTCAGGTGCGCCGCAACGATCAGCCGCTATTGGACAATAAAGGTGGTAATTCAGTATTGCCAATCGTTATTCATGGTGATGCTGCGTTTGCTGGTCAAGGCGTGGTTCAAGAAACGTTCCAAATGTCACAAACCCGTGCTTATACCACTGGTGGTACTGTACATATTGTGATCAATAACCAAGTCGGTTTCACGACCAGCCGTCAAGAAGACGTGCGTTCGACTGAGTACTGTACTGATGTTGCAAAAATGGTACATGCACCTATTCTACATGTGAACGGTGATGATCCTGAGTCGGTCGTATTTGCCGCGCAGTTAGCATTAGATTACCGTCACGAGTTTGATAAAGACATCATTATCGATCTGTTCTGCTATCGCCGTAATGGTCATAACGAAGCGGATGAGCCGTCAGCGACTCAGCCACTCATGTATGCAGTTATCAAGAAACTACCAACGACTCGTACGATTTATGCACAAAAACTCATCGAAGACGGTATTTTGAATGCTGAAGAAGAAAAGCAGTATGAAGATGACTATCGTGAGTCTTTAGACCGTGGTGACTATGTTGCAAACTCATTGGTTAATGAGCCTAACGAAGAATTGTTCGTCGATTGGAAACCTTATTTAGGTCACGATTTGGTGGATGATTGGGATACCAGTGTCGACATCGAGATTCTAAAAGGTTATGGACGTCGTATGGCGGAAATGCCAGAAGGCTATAAGTTACAACGCCAAGTACAAAAAGTGGTTGAGCAGCGCTTGGCCATGCAGACAGGCGAAGAGCCATTAAACTGGGGTGCAGCTGAAACGTTGGCATACGCATCACTAGTCGATAACGATAAAGTATTGGTACGCATCACTGGTGAAGATGTGGGTCGCGGTACTTTCTCACATCGTCATAGCGAAATCTATAATATCAATGATGGCAGTATGTATGTGCCATTGGCTCATATGAGTGACACTCAAGCCCGCTTTGCCACTTATAACTCATTGTTGTCAGAAGAAGCGGTATTAGCCTTTGAGTATGGTTATGCAACGACAGTACCAAATGCCTTGATCGTTTGGGAAGCGCAGTTTGGTGACTTCGTCAACGGCGCGCAGGTAGTGATTGACCAGTTTATCTCAAGTGGTGAGACGAAATGGCAGCGCGTTTGTGGTCTAACTATGTTATTACCACATGGTTTTGAAGGTCAAGGTCCTGAGCATTCATCTGCTCGTCTTGAGCGTTTCTTACAGCTATGTGCTGAAGACAATATGCAAGTAATAACGCCAACGACACCTGCACAGATCTATCATGCGCTACGTCGTCAAGCGGTTCGCCCAATTCGTAAGCCATTGATTGTCATGTCACCGAAGAGCTTACTACGTCATAAGCTAGCAACTTCAAATCTTGAAGAGCTGGCGAATGGTAAGTTTGAAACGGTACTGCCAGAGATGGATAACCAAAATGCAGACCAAGTCACTCGTATGGTGATTTGTGGTGGTAAAGTTTATTACGACTTGCTTGAGCAGCGCCGCGCATTAGGTCTAGATCATGTCGCTATTGTTCGTATTGAGCAGCTCTACCCATTACCAGAGCAGCGTTTGATTGCTGAGATTGAAAAATACAGCAACTTGGCTGAGATTGTTTGGACGCAAGAAGAGCCGCTTAACCAAGGCGCTTGGTATTATTTAGCACCGCATATGTACCGTATCGTCGTACCACACCCAACCAAGGCGAAAGTCATGGAACCAGTGGCGCGTCCTGCGAGTGCAGCACCTGCCACAGGGTCACCGAAACTGCATGCTCAGCAGCAGCAAGCGTTGATCGCTGGTGGTCTTGGTATCAGTGTCGATGAGTTGGCTAAGTAACAGATTATTGAAGATAAATGAATCAGGCGATAACAGTCAGTATGTTGTAATAAAATCTAGATAGTATTATCTAAGATCGCTATGCAAGATGGCACTGACTGCCTATCACGACTTAATAACAAATATGAATATCCCAATCTAAGGAGTATATCGATGGCTGATATCAAAGCCCCCGTTTTTCCAGAATCAGTTGCCGACGGTACTATCGTTGAGTGGCATGTCACTGAAGGTCAGCAAGTCAATCGTGATGACCTATTGGCTGAAATCGAAACTGATAAAGTCGTATTAGAAGTTGTGGCGCCTGATAACGGCGTTGTGACCAAAATCGTTAAGCAGGTTGATGATACCGTGTTGTCTGACGAGATCATTGGTCAATTCGAAGCTGGTGCAAGCGTCAGTGCAGATAATGCTCCTGCGGTAGATCCAGATCAACCAGCAGCGCCAGTACAAGCCAAGCAAGCAGCAGATGGTGGCGAGCCTGTCCAAGCAACAGATAAAAAAGACGAAGCGGACCATAAAGATCAAAGCCCAGCAGTGCGTAAAGCAGCGAAAGAGTCTGGCGTAGATCCTAAAGAAGTGGAAGGTAGTGGTCGCGGCGGCCGTGTGACCAAAACAGATATGGCTAACCCAACATTGAAAGCAGACAGCAGCATCAAATCTGATAGCGGCCGTCCAGTGGCTGAATCAATGGGTGAGCGTACTGAGAAACGTGTGCCAATGACACGTCTACGTAAGACAGTCGCCAATCGTCTGCTAGCAGCTTCACAAGAAACGGCGATGCTAACGACGTTTAACGAAGTGAACATGAAGCCATTAATGGACATGCGCGCTAAATATAAAGACCAGTTCGAAAAACGTCATGGCGTACGTTTAGGCTTTATGTCATTGTTCGTGAAAGCGGCAACCGAAGCACTTAAACGCTTCCCAGCAGTAAACGCTTCACTAGACGGTGATGACATTGTTTATCATGGTTTCTACGATATCGGTGTTGCTGTATCATCTGATCGTGGTTTGGTTGTTCCAGTACTACGTGATACCGATCGCATGAGCATGGCTGATGTTGAAAGCCGTATCCGTGAGCTTGGTGGCTTGGCTCAAAAAGGTAAGCTTGGTCTTGATGACATGACTGGTGGTACTTTCACTATTTCAAACGGCGGTGTATTTGGCTCATTGATGTCAACACCTATTTTGAACCCACCACAAACAGCTATCCTAGGTATGCATGCGATCAATGACCGTCCTATGGCTGTTGATGGTAAAGTTGAAATTCTACCGATGATGTATCTTGCATTGTCTTATGACCATCGTATGATTGATGGTAAAGAAGCGGTACAGTTCTTAGTAACCATCAAAGAATTGGTTGAAGATCCAGCCATGTTGCTACTAGACCTGTAAGCTTTTAAGCTTGTATTGGCAACCGCTGATACAAGCTTTTTAACTTTAGCCTAAACAGTGGTGCTCGTTGTTTATTGATAAATAAGAATGTTTCGCTGATGTGGTGTATTTACCGTAAAGTGAAAAAATTTGAACCAAAATATGGCTTATTTATTAACGAGACAATCCTCAGTTTAAACGATATTTACAATTAGAACGATAATTAGAAATAGGAACGTACTATGAAAGACAATTATGATTTAGTCGTCATCGGCGGCGGTCCTGGTGGTTATGAAGCCGCTATCCGTGCAGGTCAGTTAGGTATGAGCGTTGCTTGTATCGAAAAACGTGTTTATAAAGGTGAGCCAGCACTTGGCGGCACTTGTTTGAACGTTGGTTGCATTCCATCAAAAGCATTACTTGATAGCTCGCATCGTTACGAAGCGACGAAGCATGACCTTGCTGAACATGGTATCAGCACCGGTGATGTTGCTATCGATATTGAGCAAATGATTGCACGTAAAGAAGGCATCGTTAAGCAATTGACGGGCGGCGTTGCGGCATTATTAAAAGGCAATGGCGTTGATTGGCTACAAGGCTGGGGTACGTTGGTTGACGGCAAGGGCGCTGATAAAAAAGTTAAATTTACCGCGCTTGCAGATGAAGCAGAAACGACCATCACTGCTAAAAACGTGATTCTTGCGGCAGGTTCTGTGCCGATCGATATCCCAGTTGCTAAAACTGATGGCAATCGCATCGTTGACTCTACTGGAGCCCTTGATTTCACTGCTGTACCTAAGCGTTTAGGCGTTATTGGTGCTGGTGTCATCGGTCTTGAGCTTGGTTCAGTATGGCGTCGCCTAGGTGCTGAAGTGGTTGTTTATGAAGCGTTGCCAAGTTTCTTAGCAGCCGCTGACAAAGACATCGCAAAAGAAGCGGGCAAAATGCTGAAGAAGCAAGGTCTTGATATCCGCGTTGATACCAAAGTAACCAATGCTGAAGTCAAAGGCGATCAAGTTGTTGTCACCAGCGAAAGCAAAGGCGAGTCATCTGAAGAAAGCTTCGACAAACTGATCGTTTGTGTTGGTCGCCGCGCTTATTCTGAAAAATTACTTGGCGATGACAGTGGCATTCAATTGACTGAACGTGGTCTTATTGACGTGAATGATCAATGTAAAACCAATCTTGATGGTGTTTATGCCATCGGTGATTTGGTTCGTGGTCCAATGCTTGCGCATAAAGCGATGGAAGAAGGCATGATGGCCGTTGAGCGCATTCATGGCGAAAAAGCCCAAGTTAATTACGACACGATCATTAACGTCATCTATACCCATCCAGAAATCGCATGGGTTGGTTTGACTGAGCAAGAAGCTGAAGCCGCTGGTTTTGAGGTCAAAACAGGTTCATTCAACCTAGCAGCGAACGGTCGTGCATTGGCTCAAAGCGAAGCGGAAGGCTCTATCAAAGTCGTGGCTGATGCTAAAACAGATCGTTTATTAGGTATGCATGCTATCTCTGCTGGTGCTGGTGATATCGTCCATCAAGGTATGATCGCGATGGAATTTGTCTCTAGTATCGAAGATTTGCAGTTGATGACCTTTGCTCATCCAACCATTTCAGAAGCCGTGCATGAAGCTGCTCTGTCTGCTGATGGCCGTGCTATTCACGCCATTCAGCGTAAAAAGCGTAAGAAATAAGTCGTTATTTTGATCAGTACCAACTTATAACCTGATCGCGGTGGGGTTGTTAAGGCTTCCACCACGGTCATGAGTGCGCCATATGCTTGTCTAATATGTATATACGCGCACTTGTTTTCACTTTTTATTAATTGTAAAAAATAAAGGATACAATCAATGAATTTACATGAGTATCAAGCAAAAGAGCTATTAAAAAGCTATGGTTTGCCGATTCAAGAAGGCATTATTGCCTATAACGGCGACGAAGCTGCTGCTGCTTTTGATAAAACGCCAACAGACATTGCGGTTATTAAAGCGCAAGTACATGCTGGTGGTCGCGGTAAAGCGGGTGGCGTAAAGCTGGTTAAAACTCGTGAAGAAGCCAAGCAAGTTGCTGAAGAGCTAATCGGTACCAATTTGGTTACTTTCCAAACTGACGCTGATGGTCAACCAGTTAACTTCGTATTGGTTGCAGAAGATATGTACCCAGTACAAACTGAGCTATATCTTGGTGCAGTTGTTGATCGTTCTACGCGTCGCGTAACGTTCATGGCATCAACCGAAGGCGGCGTTGATATCGAAGAAGTCGCAAATGAGACACCAGAAAAAATCTTTAAAGTAAACGTTGATCCTTTAGTTGGTTTGATGCCTTTCCAAGCACGTGATGTGGCATTCAAACTAGGTTTAGAAGGCAAGCAAATCAATCAATTCGTTAAATTAATGACGGGCGCTTATCAAGCATTCATCGATAACGATTTTGCCTTGTTAGAAATCAACCCATTAGCCGTTCGTGAAAATGGCGAAATCGTTTGTGTTGATGGCAAAATTGGTATTGATTCAAACGCATTGTATCGTCTGCCTAAAATTGCAGCACTACAAGACAAGTCACAAGAAAATGAGCGTGAGCTTAAAGCGGCTGAGTTTGACCTAAACTATGTTGCTCTAGAAGGCAATATCGGTTGTATGGTTAACGGTGCTGGTCTTGCTATGGCGACCATGGATATCATCAAATTGTACGGCGGCAAGCCTGCTAACTTCTTGGACGTTGGCGGCGGCGCAACTAAAGATCGCGTTGTTGAAGCATTCAAGATCATTCTTGAAGACAGCAGCGTTGAAGGTGTTCTAATCAACATCTTCGGTGGTATCGTACGTTGTGACATGATCGCAGAAGCGATTATCGCTGCTATCAAAGAAGTTGACGTAAAAGTACCTGTTGTTGTCCGTCTAGAGGGTAACAACGCTGAAAAAGGCGCGCAAATCCTAGAAGAGTCTGGTCTGAAATTGATTTCTGCCCAAGGCCTATCAGATGCGGCTCAAAAAATTGTCGATGCTGTTAAAGCTTAATATATTCGAGGCATAGTCCTCTAAATATACGTGCTTAAGCATAGTAGTCAACGCGTAATAGCAGCTTGTTGATATGAATTTATCATTAACATTTAATGGATAACACATCATCAAGTGGCTGTTGCAAGACAACCGAATACAAGGAATAAATAATGAGTGTATTAATCGATAAAGATACCAAAGTATTGGTACAAGGTTTCACTGGTAAAAATGGTACGTTTCACTCTGAACAAGCGATCGAATACGGTACTAAAGTCGTCGGCGGCGTAACCCCAGGTAAAGGCGGTCAAACGCATTTAGGCCTACCAGTATTCAACACGATGGCAGAAGCTATGGAAGCGACCCAAGCTGACGCTTCGGTTATCTATGTACCAGCACCGTTCGTACTAGATTCTATCGTTGAAGCGGTAGATGCTGGTGTTAAATTGATTATCGTTATTACTGAAGGCGTGCCTACTTTAGACATGCTAAAAGCAAAACGTTATATCGAAGAAGCTGAAGGCGTACGCATGGTTGGTCCTAACTGCCCAGGTGTTATCACGCCAGGTCAGTGCAAAATTGGTATCATGCCAGGTCATATCCATTTACCAGGTAAAGTGGGTATCATCTCACGCTCTGGTACATTGACTTATGAAGCCGTTGCTCAGACCACTAAGCTTGGTTTTGGTCAGTCAACTTGTATCGGTATCGGTGGTGATCCTATCCCTGGTATGAACCAAATTGATGCGTTGAAACTGTTTCAAGAAGATCCACAAACTGAAGCGATCATCCTAATCGGTGAGATCGGTGGTACTGCTGAAGAAGAAGCTGCTGCTTATATCAAAGACCATGTGACTAAGCCAGTCGTTGGTTATATCGCTGGTGTTACCGCTCCAGAAGGCAAGCGTATGGGTCATGCTGGCGCAATCATCTCTGGTGGTCAAGGTACTGCTGAAGAGAAATTCAAAGCGTTTGAAGATGCTGGTATTGCGTATACACGTGACCCATCTAAGCTTGGTGAAAAACTAAAAGAAGTTACTGGTTGGTAATATAGACATAAGTCTATCGTATAGCTACCAAAACTATCTTGAAAAAACAAAGAGACACCCCTACAATGGGGTGTCTTTTTCATTTAATATACCTGAGTAATATTTATGAGCATTATAATACAGACAGGACATCATTCTTCATATTCTAGCAGACTGATGGAAGAACTGTATATTCGAGGTTTAGAAAGACCTTCGAGATCACTTTCTTATAGGCTTTCTGCCAATGAAATAACTCATATGTTAGTGGAAAATCTTTCTAAAGAAGATAGGAGTAAATTGAATTATAAGATTGCTGACAATTTAATAATTGATTTGCAATTAGGCAATGTAACAGAAAAAGCTATTTTAGGGTGGGAAGATGAAAAAAATATAGTTATTTTAGACTATTTGAAAGACATAGAATTAAATGGCAAATTTTTATTAGTATACGATCACCCAAAGTATATGTTTCAAAATATTAATTTTAATAGTCTGAATACTGTTAGCATAGATAATATGATAAATGAATGGCTCTTGTATCACAAGAGTCTGATTAATTTCTATGAAGAAAATAAGTCTATATGTCTGTTATTAGAGGGAAAAGCTGTTTTTACAAACTTCAATAATTTTAAAAGCAAGCTTTCAATTTTAGAACCTAATATTAGCTTAAAAAGCAATTGGCAAATAGCTGAAAAAAGAAATAATGAGAATACAGCAACTGACTTGGATATAACAATTGATTTATTATCCAATTTATTATTTAAGAGTTATCCTGAACTTATTCAAGTATATAATAAAATGTTGGATTTAGCAGTTTTGAAGAATAGTCAACCCATATACAAGTCTAAAACACCTTCCAAACAAGAGCTGATTCTTTCTCTAAAAATATTTGGTAGTAGAAATGCTGATAATTATGATAAATTGATAGAAGAAAATAAACAGCTCCGGCAGAAATTGAATGAAGCACATATTTCAATAGAAGATAAAAAGAAAATAATAGATAGAGATATAGTTTCTAAAAAAATTATTAATACTGAATATAGTTCTAATTTAAAATCGATAAACAAGAAGCTTGTCTTTCAGTTGACTGAGGCATATGAAAAAATTGAAAGTTACTCTGAAGGACGTATTCAAAAAAAATACTTAGAAGTTGATAGAAACACACTTCTCAAAAAAGATTTTATTCAAGAATTGTCTGATAATAAACCGAGAGTTATTTCAAAACCTGCCGAAAAAAACTCTAAAAAAAACATAGATCTGTATGGTGCTGAAAGTCGTATTAAAGAAGATCTACCTTATAGATTAGGATCTATTATTGTAAATTGCACTAGATCTCGGAAAGAAAAGCTATTGCTTCCATTGAAATTACTAAATGAATATGATCAATATAAAAAAAATGAAATAAAAAATTTACCACCTTTGGAAGAATATGCAGACAGAGTCAAAGGTGAGAAAGTAAAAAATCAATTATCTTATAAAATAGGTAAAAGAATTGTTGATATATCAGATTCACCTACAACTTTAGTCAAAACGCCATTTGGTATAATAAAAGATATCTATAGCTTTAGAAAGAAAAATAAATAAAATGCTAAATTTCATATGGGTTTTTCTGGGAAATAGAAGATAGAGACATAAAAATCATATTTATTTAAAGGAAGTGTTAAAGTGAGTAATAGCTCTATAAGTGAAGTAAGTAATTATTTGATATCAAACGATAATGAAAGAGCAGTTGCTAAACTGCATGAATTGATTGTCAAAAATCCTAAAGTTCCTCATTACTACTCTCTTCTTTCTATAGCATATGACTGCTTAGATAGAGCATATGAAGCATACCTTTCAACCGTTCAATGGAATTTGCTAACTCAATATAAATTAAATGAGTCTACAGAAAGTAATTTTTTCTATGATATGGAATTAAGTAAAAATAATTTTGATAATGATACAGTTCTGATTGTTGTACCTGTTTTTAATGCAGAAGATACGATAGAAGAATGTATAGAGTCCCTTATTAATCAGTCATATAAAAATATTTCAATAATCGCAATTGACGACTGTAGTACTGATAGTTCAGCTGAGAAATTAAAGATACTTGAGCTTGCTCTTCCGAATTTAACAGTATTTCTGTCACCTACAAATGTAGGAACTTATAATGCTATTAATTTGGGATTATACATATTAAGGTCTTTCGATTTTGGTTATTTCTGCATTCATGGAGCAGATGACCTTATGTATAGAAATAAAATTGAGCTACAGCTCAAAAATATGAATAGTAAGGGCGCCCTAGGTTGCATTGCAGGATATAATAGAGTTGATCTGAAAACGAAGGCTATCTTGAAGACTAGTAATAGCGGGCATTCAATGGCTATATATAAAAAAGAAGTCTTTGATACCATAGGTTATTATTATAACTCAAGATTTGGGGCAGACAGTGAATATTGGCAGAGATTTTCTAAATGTTTCGGTAAGGAGAAAATAAGTGCTGTAACTAAGCCCTTAACAAATGCGTATTTTGGAATGGAAAATTTAACCAAGACAAACCATGATAAATCAGAAGCTCGTTTAGATTTTGTTAGGACTTATAACTCTTTACATGAAAATATGGCAAAAAACCATAACTGGTTTATCGAATTTAATTTTTTAGAAAAATTTGATTCAGAATCTCAACAAGTAATCTGTGGACTAGCTACGATTGTAGGTAGAAAAGACTCTCTTAAAGAGACCATTGCATCGATTATATCCCAAGTGGATAAAATAATAGTTTATCAAAACGGTTTCAAGGAAATATATAGTTTTCTCCAAGACCCAAAGATTGAAGTAATCAGTTCATTCGATACTGGTATTGATATGGGTGATGCAGGGAAATTCTATAAGGTTAAAAACTATCCCAACCATTATTATTTTTCAATCGATGATGATTTGATCTATCCTGATGATTATGTAAACTCCATGCTGAAAAAGTTGCAAAATTATCATAACTCTTTAATAGTAACCTTACATGGTAGAATCTTAAGAAAAGATGCGAAATCTTATTATAAAGATATTTCAGAAAATTTTAGATGCTTAGATGAAGTAGTAGAGGATAGGTTTGTTCATTTCGGTGGTACAGGAGTAATGGCTTTTCATACAAGTAGCTTTAATATGTCATTTGATATTTGTAAAGCTCCTAACATGGCCGATATTTGGGTTGGTTTATTGTCTAGAAAAGAAAATATTCCGATTTTGGTAGTTAAACATCAGGCTAACTGGTTAAAATATAGTGATAAATTTGATCACAACCAAACTATATATAGGGAATATAAATCAAAACATGGAATCCAAGATAGATTAATTCAGGAATTTGATTCTAGTCATGTTTTAAAGAAAAATAACAGTTTTTTAAAAGAAAAGAATCATAAGAAAAAAATAGTCTTTTTGAGTTGTAGTTATAAACGACAAAATATATCAAAAATGTTTAAAAATAGTTTATTAAACCTTCAGGATGATTTCTCTGATCTTTATGAGTTCACTAATATTGTTGTGGATAGTGAAAGTACGAACAAAGAGGTATTCTTTAACGATCCAAGATTTGAATATTTAGAGCACCCTAATCTTCCGATTTCAGATAAGTGGTCTTATGGTCTTCAGAAACTACATAACATTGATTTTGATTATATTTTTATAATTGGTTCTGATAATACTATCGAAGACACTGTGTTTGATAGATATAGTAATTGTATACAGAATGGAATAGATATAATTGGAATGACTGATATGTATGTATATTCTCTTGAGCGCAATCAGCTATTTTATTGGAGTGGATATGCAAAAAATAATATTAGACATGGTGAAACTATTGGATTAGGGCGTTGTTTTTCGAAAAATATAATTCAAAGTATGAATTATGATCTTTGGGATAAAGGGTTAAATAAAGGTCTTGATGGTAATATGAGTATGAAAATTAATAGGATGATTAAAGAGTCTTCTTTGAATTTTACTCAAGAAAAATTTTCTATTAAGGATTTAGGTTTAGCTTGTGATATTAAAGGTGGATTCAATATATCTCAATTAGAAGACTTTTTGCCTAATTCAAGGTTAATAGAAGACTCTACAGTTTTGGAAAAATTTAAAAAATCTTTATTAAGTGAACATGATAAGGAAGTTAAATGAAATCTGAGATAGCAGGATTTGGGAGTGTAGTTCTTTTAGATTATTTTAATATAATTAATCCTTCAGAAATACGACTTAATCAAAGGTACATAAATACTAATTTTCCTAGTCAGTTCTCAAATAAAGCAGTTGGTACTGAAAAATTAAGAACGAATAAATTAACTGTTACTCAAAAAGACATACTATTAAAAGATTTCGAAAAAAAGTTTGTTAATAATTGTATAAGCAATAAAGTAGATTTTATTGTTTTTGACTTTGTTAATGAGAGATTGCCTTTAATTAAGCTGGAAAATGGGGCTTTACTTACATATTCCAATGAATTAAAGTTGTCTGGTTTTCTTTCAAATTCGGAATTTAGGATAATAAATCCTTACAGCAAAGAGTATTTTGAGATTTGGGCAGCATGTTGGGATAGTTTTGTAAAGAAAGCTAAAATGTTAGGATTTTTAGATAAAATTATTATCAATAAAGTATTTTGGGCCAAAATTACGGTTTCAGCCAAACCTTTCCCACCTCCATATAATAAAAATTATATATATCAGAGTAATGTGTACTTATATCAACTATATGCTTACTGTAGTAAAGACATTTCTAAAGAAAACTTTCTTGAGTATCTGCCTGATGATTTTTTAGCGGATGATACACATAGATGGGGGGTAGCCCCTTACCACTATACAGACAGTTTTTATAGAAAAATGTCTGTACTTTTGAAGTACAAACTAAGTTATATGTAAAATAAATTTTTAGTCATTTTATATTAAACTAGATTTTCTTGGTTTCATAGTTGCTAAAGCATCATATTGATATATGTTTATTTATCCGAGTTCTTATAAATGAAAAAAAATATTGTTATATTAGGAAGTTGTGGTACTAGAGATACTTTCAGAGTAATTGAAAATAGTATGTTTGAATTGCTTGAATATACAGCAAGAACATCATTTGCTAGTCAGTTTTCAGAACGTGGCACATTAATAAAAAAATCTCAATTAGATAATCTTTCCTCTGGGTTTCAGAAAAGAATGGTATTACGAGACTTTGAAAAGCGATACTTCAATACAATCGATAAAACTCACTTCGATTATCTAGTAATTGATTTTATTGATGAGAGATGTCGTCTTTTACAGCTTAATAGTAAAGAAGTTTTTACTTTTTCGAACGAGTTAAATCTAACTAAATTTATTTCTTCATTATCTAACAAAGGTAGGTTTATCTCTCCGAATACTGATATTTACTTTGAATTATGGAAAAAAGGATGGGATAATTTTATTAGACTATCCAAAGAATTAGGTGTTTTCGATAAGGTCATAGTAAATAAGTTGTATTGGGCTAAAAAAGATGAAAATGGTAATGAAATTTCTAATTACACACCTTATTCAAGTTTACTAATAGATACTACAAATAAATATCTATCTAAACTTTATGCACATTGTGCAAAGGATTTAAGCTCAAATAAATTTTTATCATATAATGATAAGGATTTTATAGCTAGTAGTTCTCATGTATGGGGACCTTCACCCTTCCACTATGTAGATAACTTTTATCACTTAACAGAGAATAAGTTATCAAACTTATAATATTTTCCTATTTGGAGTAAGACATGAGCAAGAAGTTTGCTTTAATTGGAGCCGCAGGTTATATAGCACCACGTCATATGAAGGCTATTAAAGAATTAGGCGGTACCTTAGTTGCAGCTTATGATAAATCCGATTCTGTAGGCGTTATTGATAGTATTTCACCTGATTCTGAATTTTTTACTGAGTTTGAACGTTTTTCTCATTATATATATCAGTTGCAAAGAAATGAGGATACAAAAGTAGACTATATATCTATATGCTCTCCCAATTATCTACACTTATCGCATATAACTCTTGCATTAAGAATGGGATGTGACGTCATATGTGAGAAGCCCTTAGTTTTACATAAAGCGGATCTTGAAGAAATACAGTTGGTAGAGCAAGAAACAGGAAAACGTCTTTATAATATTCTTCAGTTACGTTTACATGATGCTGTTATTTCTTTGAAATCTCAAATTGACCAAGAGTTGCTGGAAAATCCTGATAAGCAGTATGATTGCGAGATACAGTACATTACGTCTCGTGGTAAATGGTATCAAGAGAGCTGGAAAGGTGACATAAATAAATCGGGCGGTATAGCGACAAATATAGGTGTGCATTTCTTTGATCTTCTGTATCACCTATTTGGTGAGCCAATTATTAATGAGAATGATTTTCAAGGTTCGCACTCTTCAAAAGGTAAGTTGAAATTTAAAAATGCGAATGTAAACTGGTTTCTATCGGTCGATTCAGATGATTTACCTGAAGAAGTCAAAGGTAAGCAACCAACTTTCCGTGCGATACAGATTGGCGATGAGTTGGTAGAGTTCTCCAAAGGTTTCACTGATTTGCATACAATAAGTTATAAAGAAATACTTGAAGGAAGAGGTTTTGGTGGAAAAGAAGCTGTTTGTTGTATTGAAATGACAGAATCAATTAGAAATCAGTCAATGGTTTCTTAAATAAGCTATAGGCATACTTATGAGCAATACAATTCATCCCTCTGCTGTTATTAATGAAAACGTTATCTTAGGTGATAATGTATATATAGGCCCAAACTGTACTATCGGTTTCCCCGCTGAGTACAAAGAAGGGTTCGGTAAAAGTGTAGGTTATACTGTTAAGGTTGAAGATAATGTTGTTCTTACTGGTAATGTTACTATAGATGCAGGCTCTCGTAGAGATACTGTAATTGGGGAGGGCAGCTTTTTAATGAAAGCTGCTTATATAGCTCATGACGTAGTAATTGGCAAACGGTCTATAATCTCTGCGCATACTTGCTTAGGTGGGCACGTAGAAGTCGGAGACTTCGTTAATATAGGGATGGGTGCCATTGTACACCCTCGGCAGCGGATTGGTTCTCATGCCATGATTGGTATGGGAACGGTAGTAACGAAGAAGGCCAGAATCTTACCAGGCCGTATTTATGCAGGGAACCCATCTAAAGAAATAGGTATAAATAAGATAGGTTTAGAGCGAAATGAAATTAATGATTTAAAGCTTAGACAGCTAATTGATGACTTCGAGAGTAATAATGGAAATTAACTTTATAGATTTAGAGCGCCAACAGCAAAAAATTGAAAAAGGGGTCAATGAAGCTATATCTCGGGTATTGAGAGCTGGTCAATATATTATGGGTCAAGAATGCTTGGATTTAGAGCAGCAATTATCTGAATATACAGGTAGGAAATACTGTCTCTTATGTGCCAATGGCACGGATGCCATTCGTTTAGCTTTGATAGCGCTTAAAATTAAGAAAGGTGATTTAGTACTTACCACGGACTTCACATTTTTTGCAACTTCTGAGGTTATTGCAGAATTGGGTGCTATTCCTATATTTGTAGATATTGATGATACATACAATATTTGCCCTCTAGATTTAGAGAAAAAAATATTAACATTAAAGAATAGTAATAAAAATTTAGCTGGTATTCTGAGTGTTGATCTTTTTGGACTTCCTGCCAATCATAATGAAATTGATCGTTTGGCGAAAGAGCATGGATTATGGCATGTTGAAGATGCCGCTCAAGGTTTCGGAGGTAAGATAGATAATAATAGGGCGTGCAGTTTTGGAGACATAAGTACTACTAGCTTCTTCCCGGCGAAACCTTTAGGTTGTTACGGTGATGGAGGCGCTATATTTACCGATAATATAGATGTGGCAGAGCATATCAAGTCATTGCGAGTACATGGCAAAGGATCACACAAATACGAAAATGTTAATATTGGGTATAATAGTAGACTTGATACTATCCAAGCTGCCATTTTGCTCGAAAAGCTCAAGATATTTGATAAAGAAGTAGTTAAGAAGAATGAAATAGCAGCCATGTATACTTCTGCTTTAGAAGATGTTAAAGGCGTTATAGTGCCCAAGATTCCACCAGGCTATACTAGTAGTTGGGCGCAATACACTTTGAGAGTAGATAAAAGAGAAGAATTAATGACTTACCTTAAGAGTCAGGGTATTCCAACTACAGTATATTATCCTAAAACAATGAGTCAGACTAAAGCTCTAGCCTCATTCTTGAAGTATCAAATTGGTGAATTGAAAAATTCTACAAATTTTGCTAGTTCAGTACTCAGTCTTCCGATGCACGCTTATTTAACAGACGAAGAAGTTGGCTATATCTATAGTAAGATATCAAATTTTTATAATTGATAATGACCAAACGGTAGACAGTTTCCCTGAAAAGAAATTCGTAATGGATATTTTTTCTCGAGCTTTCTGTGCTAATTTTTACTATTCCATAGATTTCTAGAAGTGCTGTAGGTTGTATATTAATGCTGATTGAAAAAATAAATCTTCATGAGATTGCTCATCTCACTACAGAAAGGCCTGAAGCTCCTATAGTTGAAGATTTTTTTAACTATTTTTCCAATTTTAATTTAGAGCGTGTATTAATTGTCACAGATGAAGATGTAAGAACTGATATACGGGTTTTGAATCAACTAACAGCCCTACAACGAACAACTAAAAACATAACTATTTTAAAAGTAAAGCCAGATAATAATTATACAGATAGTCAAAAAAAGGATATGTTGAAAGCGTTACATTTGAAAACCTTGAAAAATATTATATATTTACCATGGTTTTTTATATTAGTTGTTATACATCATCCATTCTTAGCGTTTAGAAATAAAGCAAAGCAGGGAATATATAACGATCATAGTTATTCTCTAACGCAGAAAATTGATACTTCTAGTTATACTTGTGTGATTTGCAATAATTTAATATCGACAAGTAGTGTTGACTCCCATAGTGAAGTTGATTATATATACGATATCCATGAACTTGAGGTCTTTAGAAATCGAAACAAAGCTTCGATTCAGAGGTCTTTCTATATCTATCTTAAAGAGATGGAAGAGCTGCGTAAGCGGGAAAATATCATTACGATAAGTAAGTATATTGCTGACACTCTTTCTACTATGTATAATTTAAGAAGATCAAAAATAAAAGTTATTTATAATAAGAATTTTTTTAATACAAATATTTCCTTTGATTCCGAAAGTAAGAAAGATAAATATTTATTGATATACATAGGTAATGTATCAATAGACCGTGGATTAGACGATATTGCCAGACTGTCTTATAAATACGACATATTAATAATTGCATGTAATTACAATGAAGAAGCCATATCATATTTAGAGAACAATAGTAATCTCTACCGTCTTACGATTTTTAAAGGGATGGATTATCAATCTATATTGCTAAAAAAAATTAGGAAATATCAATATCCCTTCTTTTTAATTTTGATAAATCCCAACCATCCTAGCTATAGATATGCATTACCTAATAAATTTTTCCAAGCTCAAGCTGTCGAATGCCCTATTATAGTATATGATAAAACTTATTTAGGGAGCATTGTAAAAAAATATGGATGTGGTTTAATTTTTTCTGATATAACTCACATAGATTTTTTAAATAGTATAAGTAATATAGAATATGTGGCTATGCAACAAGCTATGAAAGTGAAAATAGCTGAAGCTATAGAAGATAAGAATCTATAGTCTAGATTTGACCTTTTACTATAGTAAGTTTGCATTTTGTGAGAAACGAGAAAGATACTGAACTTTAAAAACCATAACATTAATAAGAAAGTAAGGATAGTTTTAACTATCTTACTTTCCTACAGAGATATAACGTACTTATAAACGCCAGTCTGGATTTACTAATGCACCTTTAACATCGATAACTACTTTAGGCTTAGTGCAAAATCCATCTATTCTGTCATCTTCACCAACAAAATCTGAATGGTTAACAGCTACAATAACAGCGTCAAAACTATTCTCTTGAATATCTTCATAGTCGATATAATCAACATCTAGGCTATTCCAGTCTTCTTCAGTAACCCAAGGATCGGAATAAGTCATTCTTACCCCATATTTCTCAAGTTCAATACCAATATCTGTTACTTTGGTATTTCTGACATCTGGACAGTTTTCTTTAAAGGTAACACCTAAAAGTAAAATACGGGCATCTTTGATATTTTTCCCATATGAGATAAGCTTTTTGATGGTTTGTTCGGCAACGAATTTACTCATAGAGTTGTTGATTGCGCGAGAAGTCAAAATTAAATTGGGATTTAATCCTAAAGATGATGCTTTGTGTGCCAAGTAATAAGGATCTACGCCAATACAATGCCCACCTACTAAACCAGGCATAAGCTTGATAAAGTTCCATTTAGTAGCAGCAGCTTCTATGACTTCATGAGTGTCGATACCAACTTCGTTGAAAATAAGGGCCAATTCGTTTATCAAAGCAATATTGACATCACGCTGAGTGTTTTCAATAACTTTAGATGCTTCTGCGACTTTTATAGAGGAAGCCTTGAATGTGCCAGCAGTAATCACTGAGCTATATAATTCATCCACTATGTCTGTGTAGTAAGGGTTTGAACCTGAAGTGACTTTTAAGATGTTCTCTACTGTGCGCAGTTTATCGCCTGGATTAATACGTTCTGGAGAATAGCCTACGCCGAAATCGTCATTCAATATCAAACCAGATTTCTCTAGTTCAGGAATACAAACTTCTTCTGTAGCACCTGGATATACTGTTGATTCATAGATAACGATATCATCTCGCTTAATAATTTTACTTAACATCTGAGAAGCTTTAACCAATGGGGACAAATCTGGTAAGTTATTATCATCAATTGGTGTTGGTACGGTAATGATAAATACGTTTGCTGCGGTTAGGTCATTAGTGTCAGAAGTAAAAGTAAGACGAGAAGTGTTTTTGAGATATTCGCTAGTCACTTCTCTAGTTTTATCAATATTATTAGATAACTCGTTAATGCGTGTTTCATTTATATCAAAGCCTATAACGTCATATTTTTTTGCAAACGCACAAGCTAGTGGTAGACCTACGTAACCTAACCCTATAATGGCGATTTTTTTGGAATTCATCGAATGACCTTTTTGTATGAATTAATTAGATAAGAGTGTTTGGCTACTTTAGTGATAATTAAGATTGTAGGCATAATAGCAGATATAAAATAGCTGAGAAAGTAACGGTGTGTTTGATTTTATATCATCAGAGCATAAGCCGTAATAAAAAGGTCGCCCTAATACGGTGACCTTTTTGCCTCTTAACAACGCCTCAAATCCACCCAAAGACGTAATCGTATATACGTGATCGACTGTCTCTAACGCGTCGACCAAATGAATAGACTGGTTAAGGATTAGGCAATCTAGCTCAGTGAGTTCATCAACGATAGAGTGATCATCAAGCGTCATTGGATGTGGTTTGACTATAATTTGTGCATCAGGATTTTCTGCAATTGCCTGATTGACCACATCAAGCAATGTAATACCAATGCCGCCGCCGTACTTTAATGAATCATCATGCGGCACTTGACCTAATACCAAAATCCGCTTTTTATCTTTAACGCCATATATTGGTGCTATATCGACATAAGGCTGATGATTGTATTTGCTCACGCGATGTGACACATAATAATCAAGTATCTCTTGAGCCAATGTCTTATCATAGCCATCCTGTTCAAAATCAAAGTTTGCTATGAGGTCAGTTAAGTCATTTGGGCGAGTGGTATCGAAGTAGGGCGCTTGGCTATCCATTACAATAGACAATGGTGGAGCGCCTGATTCATCATCAGAGCCAGAACGAATGAATCCGTCTTCTAAAAAGAAAATATCTAGTTCTTGCTCGCGTATGTACTCAATAAAATAATCAGGTGCTTTATAACCCCAAATATAGATGACGGGATTCACGCGATTGATGAATGGTTTTAACCACAGCTCAAAATAGCGTTGATTGAAGTGCCGTTGTATTTGGATATGTGACGACTCTAATACCCAGTCACCGACCAAATCCTGCCATGGCAGCATACCAAGGACTAACGCCAAACGCTGTTTTGGCTGACGATTATGTTTATAATAACCTAATAGTAGCGGTCGGATGTAAGCGTTAAATTTCATAATATGTTGGCTGGCTTAGATTGATAGCGTAAGGGCAGATAGTCATGATTGGGGTATTTACGTTGGCAATGTTTCGTCGTTCCCAGTATAGTTGCATTTACGAGTAAAAACGAATACCTACTTCGAAAAATAATAGCTTTAAAAATAATGGGTCGATATTATGAAAAATAAAATATTAGTCACTGGCGGTGCTGGATATATAGGCTCTCATACATGTATCGCCTTGCATGAAGCTGGCTATGAGATTGTGGTTTATGATAATTTATCTAATAGTAGCCGTGAAGCAATCAATCGTGTCTCTATTCTCATTGGTCAGCCGATTGAGTTTATCGAAGGCGATATTCGTGATGCTGAGTCACTTAAACAAGTATTCTCAGCGCATCAGTTTTTTGGCGTGATTCACTTTGCAGGTCTAAAAGCGGTTGGTGAATCCGTTGCCAAGCCGCTGATGTATTATAACAATAATGTCAGTGGCACCATTACTTTACTAGAGATTATGGCTAAATTTAATGTCAAAAGCCTAGTGTTTTCTTCATCTGCCACTGTCTATGGTGATCCCGAATCGCTGCCTATTGACGAGAATTCACCGCGTTCTTGTACAAACCCTTATGGACAAAGTAAACTGACGGTCGAGCATATCTTAGAAGATCTTGCTGTATCCGACGACAGTTGGAACTTGATACCTCTTAGATACTTTAATCCAGTAGGGGCACATCTGTCAGGGCAGATTGGCGAAGACCCTAATGATATCCCAAATAATTTGATGCCTTATATCTCGCAAGTCGCTGTTGGTAAGCTTGAAAAACTCAGTATCTTTGGTAAAGACTATCCTACTTTAGATGGTACAGGGGTACGTGACTTTATCCATGTCACTGATCTGGCGCAAGGTCATGTCGCTGCGTTAAATTATTTAGAGCGTCAAGTGGCACCAGTAGGATTTTTACCGATTAACCTTGGCTCTGGCAAGGGTAGCTCAGTTTTAGAGTTGGTCACTGCTTTTGAGAATGTCACTGGGCAAAAAATTCCTTATCAATTTGCAGAACGCCGCGCAGGTGACATAGCCAGCTGCTACGCGAGTGCTGATAAAGCGAAAAACCTGTTAGAGTGGCAAGCAAAATTATCAATTACTAAGATGTGCCAAGATAGCTGGCGTTGGCAAAGTATGAATCCGAATGGCTATAATCTAGCTTAGTTTTTATAAAATATAATTTTTATCTTATTCTCTTTTAATACAGTTTAAACATTATGAAAAAAATCACCCACGCCGTTATCCCTGTCGCTGGCTTTGGCACCCGTATGCTACCGCTATCTAAATCCGTGCCAAAAGAGCTATTGCCACTTGGTAACCGTCCCGCTATTCACTATGTGGTTGAAGAGGCGATTGCTGCTGGTATTAAGCATATTGTCTTGGTTGGTCATGCACAAAAGAGCGCGATTGAAAACTACTTCGATATCAATGCTGAGTTGGACAATCAACTGCGCCAAAAAGGTAAAGATGAGCTAGCCGATAGCTTAAACTGGCTGCCAGACGATGTGACTGTATCGATGATACGCCAAGGCAAGGCATTAGGTTTGGGTCATGCGGTACTCGCGGCTCGTCCCATTATTGGTGAGCATGATTTTGCCGTATTATTGCCCGACGTTGTACTTGATCCTTTTACGGGCGATATGGCTGCTGATAACTTAGCCTTTATGATTGATGCTTTTGCTGAAGATAACCATTCACAGATATTGGTCGATAAAGTCGCTGATGAAGATGTGCATAAATATGGTATTGCCAAACTGCATGAAGCGTTTAGTGAGGAGAGCAGGGAAGATGGTGAAGCAGATAGTAATGCCAGCTTCAAAGTCGCAGGATTTGTAGAAAAGCCTAACTTAGCCGATGCTCCTTCTAAGTTAGCAGTCGTTGGTCGTTATGTCTTTAGCAATCACATTTTTGACTATCTGGCCAATACCAAAGCCTCGGTCGGTGGTGAAATTCAGCTGACCGATGCGATTGATGCGTTGATTAGTGAATACGGCGTGAATGTCACGACCATGCGCGGCGACAGCTATGATGCAGGCGATATGCGCTCATACATGCAAGCATTTATATATTTTGCCGAGCAGCAATTAGTAGAAGATGAATAGCTGATGGCTGAGATAAAGGGCAATAGCGCTTATAAAAGTGCTCGAAACTCTACATACTGGCAGCAGCTACAAATGCTAGCAAAGCAGCCATGGTCACTGGCAGCTTTGTTTGCACAAGATGACAGTCGTGCAACGCGCTTTAGCATGCAGGCTGGCGCGCTATATATGGACTATAGCAAGCAATGTATTGACGAGCAGGTACTGGCAAGTCTTTTGCAGTTAGCAGAAAGCTGTGAATTGTCCACAAGGATTGATGCACTTATGCAAGGTGCGATGGTCAATACTAGCGAGGAGCGTGCTGCCTTGCATACAGCACTACGATTGCCAGAGTCTGCCAAACTAGACGTTGATGGGCAAAATGTCGTCGCTGATGTGCATGATAGTCTATCGCAAGTAGCACGTTTATCTGAACGTGTCCGTAGTGGTACATGGCGCGGATTTTCTGGTCAAGCTATTACGGATGTGGTCAATATTGGCGTTGGTGGCTCTGATCTTGGCCCGCTTATGGCGACGACCGCGCTAGATGAGTGGGCAGATACCGACATTGAAGTACATTTCGTCTCTAATATGGACGGTACTCAGCTTGATAACTTGCTCAAGCACCTCAATCCTGAGACCACCTTGTTTATTATTTCATCTAAATCCTTTGGTACGGTTGATACGTTATCTAATGCTAAAACAGCATTATCATGGCTGCTTGCCACTGCCAAGCGGCGTGCAGGTACTGAAGACAGTGTGCTACGCCGCCATTTTATTGGTATCTCCGCTAACAGCGAAAAAATGAGTGCTTGGGGTATTCATCCTGAGCATCAGCTACAGCTTTGGGAATGGGTTGGTGGGCGTTTTTCTTTATGGTCGGCGATTGGATTGGCGATTGCCATTCGTATCGGCATGGCAGGGTTTAAAGCGTTATTAGCTGGTGCGCATAGTATGGATGAGCACTTTGCTCAGGCTGATTTTGCAGAAAACTTACCAGTATTGTTGGGTTTGCTTGCTGTTTGGAACAGTACCTTTTTACAAGTGAATGCTCATACCGTATTGCCCTATGATGGTCGTCTTAGCTATTTACCAAGCTACTTAACCCAGCTTGAGATGGAGAGTAATGGTAAATCGGTCACCCAACACGGTGATCATATTGATTATGATACCTGTCCAATTCTGTGGGGCGAGATTGGCTCCAATGCGCAGCATGCCTTTTATCAGTTGCTACATCAAGGCACACAGCAGGTGTCTTGTGACTTTATCGCTTGTGTGCGCCGCTATAGTGGTCAATCGCAAAACGCGCCATTACAGCAGCAGCATGAGCTGTCTTTGGCCAATTGTCTAGCACAGAGCCGAGTGCTGGCTTTTGGTAATGCCGCGCTCCAAGAGTCTGAGGTTCAAGTAGCTTCTGCCGCTGATAAATACAAATATTACCGTGGCAATCAGCCATCAACGACATTGCTAATCGATGAGCTGACGCCGCATAGTTTGGGAGCGCTGATTGCGCTTTATGAACATAAAGTCTATGTCATGGCCAGCATTTGGGATATTAACCCGTTTGATCAATGGGGCGTTGAGATGGGTAAGCAGATGGCAGAGTCCGTTCATGTTGCCATGCAGCAAGCAGGTGAGAGTCAGTTTGACAGCTCTACTAACCAGCTGTTAAAACATATTCAGCAGTTGTCTTGATCGTTTTGCTACTAAGTCAATAATCATTAAAGGTGAACGCATGAGCGCTGTTTCTATAAATGACAATACACCTAAATATACGCATGAATCTAAATCACAAAGCACTGCAAGCAAGCAAGTTTGTGTGCTTATTGGTCATAGCATTGAGGCCATTACTAGCGCCGTGGTGCTGGCAAGTCTCGGTCAGCGCGTGCATTTTTATGCAGATATTGAGCTATTGACGCAGCAAATACAACAATACGGCTTTGAGCATCATTTACAAGCACTGTGGCAGATGTACGAGCAGCAGCAGGTTATTATCAGTACAGCATTACCAGCTAGCGCTGACACGTTAATACAATATTATGAAACGACAAATTTTAGTGACAGTCGTCACATCAATGAGAGCAATGAGATTAGTAAGATTGACGACCAAAGCACCGTTGCGCTGTATTGGTTATTTTTAGACAGTATCAAGCCAGTATGGGCAGAAGCCAGCTGGATTACTGCCTTCAACCATAGTCATCAGCAATCGCTACCCGTGATTATAAGTGGCATTGAGAAACTAGGGGTGGTCTCAGCACTGGCGCAAAATTTGCAGCGCGCGTGGGTCTACTATGTGCCGTTTGTATTCTTGCAAGACGGTGATGCTTATAGCTCAATGTTAAATCCCTCACTGTGGTTGCTTGGTGAAAAAACAGCCAATAGTAGCCAGCATCTAGAAGTATTGAAGCCGTTAATGCAGCATGCGCGTGCCGCTCATCACGCTGATATCGCAACGATAGAGTTTGCCCGTAGCAGTATCATGGCGATGCTGGCGACGCGAGTGAGTTTTATGAATGAGATGTCACGCTTGGCGGACAGTCAACAGGTAGATATCAAGCAAGTCAGTCGTATCATGGGGCTAGACGCGCGGGTCGGCAGCAGTTATCTGCAAGCAGGCTGGGGCTTTGGTGGTAACACACTACCGACCGAGCTGGCTAAATTACAACAGTCCAGCCAAACGCACAGTTTAGAGATGCCGCTGTTGCAGTCAGTCATGCACATCAACGAAGATCAAAAAGAGCTGATATTCCGTAAATTCTGGCAATATTTTGATGGATTTATTGACAATAAAACGGTGATGATTTGGGGCGGTAGTTATAAATCAGGCTCAGGACGTACCGCAGGCTCAGCCATACATCCATTGCTAGCGTTATTATGGTCTTATAATATTCGTACTTTGGTTTATAGCGATAAAGCACAAGATGAACTTGCCATGCTTTATCAGCAGCAATCATTACTGCAATTGATTAATAATCCTTATCAGCAGCTAAGTGCCGCACAGGCGATTTTTATTATTAGTTGGTCGCCACAAGATCAACTAGATATTGCCAAGCTTAATCAACACGCGATGCCAGTATTTGATGCGCAAAATGCACTGACACGATTGCAGATCGATAGTCTGGTAGGCGACTATATGGGCATTGGTCGGTCTAAATAGCTTTATTTCAGTTTTTCTGTCATCAAAAAAGCTCGTTGATAATTATCAGCGAGCTTTTTTGATTTTTAGTCGAAATCACCCATATTAAATCGTATTCGTTTACGCTGGTACAGCACCTTGTGTCGCTAGCCACTGTTGAATCTCTTTAACTTTAATAGCTAACAATTCTTCATTGCCACGACTTTCAATGTTTAATCTAATAAGTGGCTCGGTATTTGAGGTACGCAGATTAAAGCGCCACTCGCCGAAGTTAAGACTTAAGCCATCAAGGGTTGATTTGGTCGGATTTTCGCTGCTAAATTTTTCCTCAATAGCGCTAATAATCGTTGGAGCATCATGAGTGGTGAGACGAAAATTAAGCTCGCCTGAACTTGGATATGCTTGAATATAGCCAGTAACCAATTCTGATAAAGTCTTACCAGTGACAGACAACAGCTCAATGGTTAATAACCAAGGGATCATGCCGCTATCGCAATAGAAAAAGTCACGGAAATAGTGGTGCGCAGACATCTCGCCGCCATAAACAGCGCCCGAGTCACGCATGACTTGCTTAATAAATGAATGTCCAGATTTACTGATGACAGCCTTACCGTTATGTTCCTTAATCACTGCTTCAGTATTGTAAATGACACGTGGATCGTAGACGATTGACTCATTCTGCCCTTGTTGTTGATGCTTATTCAAAAATGCTTGAGCGAGCATGCCGACGATGTAACTGCCATCAATAAATTCACCATGTTCATCGAATAAAAAGCAGCGGTCAAAGTCGCCATCAAAGGCAATGCCAAGGTCGGCCTTATTTTCCAAAACAGCTTGTTGAGTCGCCACTCTATTGGCTTCAATCATAGGATTGGGGATGCCATTGGGGAAGCTACCATCTGGTGTATGGTGCAGTTTAATCACTTCAATTGGCGCACCAGCTTGTGCAAGCTTTGCAATCAACAAGTCAACCACAGGCCCTGCACTGCCATTGCCTGAGTTAATCACTAATTTGAGGGGTTTGAGCTTATCGGTATCAATAAAAGTCATGACATGATTGATATAAGCGCTTTTATCAGTTAATAACTGCAAGGCTCCTGATCGGTTTTTAGTAATAAATTGCCCAGACTCTGCCAATGCTTGAATCTCTGCCAAACCATCATCGCCACTGATCGGCTTTGAATGTTCCTTAACCAATTTTAAGCCATTATAGTTAATAGGATTATGGCTGGCTGTGACCTCAATACCACCCAATGCCTGATAATAACTGGTGGCAAAATAGACCTCTTCTGTACCGCTCATGCCCAAGTCAATCACATCGACACCAGCATCTACAATACCAGCGATGGTCGCTTGTTTTAACTGCTCGCTTGAATGACGAATGTCACTACCAATAACGATGGCAGGTTTTAGATTTACCATATCATTGTCATGAGCCTCAACCGCCGTACCATAATGCTGAAATAAAATCTGTGCAAAAGCACGACCAATACGGTAAGCAATGGCTTCGTTTAGATTTACCCCAAGCTCGCCGCGAATATCATAAGCTTTAAATGAATCAATAATAATGGGATTAAATGCAGTTTCTGGCTGATAATGAATGGTCGCAGACGTAGACATAATGATAAAATTCCTTGCGCGTGTGCAGTGGTAAAATAATAAAATAGATAGCACGATTATAAGCCAATCAAGGTTCAATGATACACTAACTGCTAAATTGAACGATAAGCAAAAATATAAGAGCCTCCCTTATGAATACTCTCGACAATAAAATAGTAGCGCCTACGCCAGCACAAGGAACGCCAACTGCTAGTGGTGAATTAGACGGTTTATTGGCTTTGATGGCGCGGCTACGTGTTGACTGTCCGTGGGATAAAAAGCAAACCAATCACAGCCTAATTCCCTATGCGATCGAAGAGGCTTATGAGCTAGGCGAGGCGGTACAAAGTAATGACGATGAGGATATCAAAGGCGAGCTTGGTGATGTGCTACTGCAAGTGGTGTTTCATTGTCAGATGTATGCGGAGCAAGGTCGTTTTGGCATGAGCGATGTTATCACCACTTTACAAGAAAAGCTCATTCGTCGTCATCCACATGTGTTTGAGGCTGAAACCCTTGAAGATGACACGGCGGTAAAAGCTCGTTGGGATGAGATTAAAGCAGAGGAGCAGCAAGCGCGCGCGGCACGAGGCAAACCAAAACGTCGTTTAGACAATACCAAAGCGGGCAGTGCGCTCATGCAAGCGCAAGATGTGCAAAAACAGGCGTCAAAGTTAGGGTTTGACTGGGAGGGCGTTAGCGGTGCTTTTGATAAGCTAGATGAAGAGGTTGCCGAGTTAAAGGCTGAATTGATAGATAAATCAAAAGATGCTGCTGAATATGACATAAGCAAAGCCAATATTAGCGATATTGAAAAAGAGCTGGGTGATTGTATGTTTGCGCTCGTCAATGTCGCCCGTAAACTCAATCTTGATGCAGAAGCAGCCACTTTAACGTGTGTGCATAAATTTAAATCACGTTTTGGTTATATTGAAGCGCAGTTAGCCGCGGCTGGTAAGTGTTTAGAAGACAGCGATATAACAGAGATGGATGCACTGTGGGAAGCGGCGAAACAACATGAACGATCGTCATGAACGCTTATCATAAGACCTCGTTTGTTAGCTTGATCAATATGGCTGTTTTCAGTCTAATATTGGCGGTTTTTATGTTGAACAGTGTTCAAGCTGCGCCTTGTTTTGATAATCCTCAAAGGGCTTATGAATATCTATTGGCGCAAGAAAGTGCCAAAATACAGGTACGTGACCAAGCCACTGTAAATATCAATCGTGCTAGTGAAGGCGAGCTCGTTTCATTAAACGGTATCGGCAGCAGCAAAGCCCAAGCGATTATTTTATATCGTGAGATGTTTGGTGATTTTAAGACAGTGGATGAGTTAGCAAAGGTCAAAGGTATTGGTGCAAAAACGGTTGAGAAAAATCGAGGACGTTTACGCGTACAAGATTAAGGGCAGTATTTTGCTTTAATTAACCCCAATATTGACAAAATAGCACGTAAGTATCAGTCATAACACACCTACTAGGCGCAAAATTTGTTAAACTAGCAGGTACATCCGCCTGATAAACGCTGTGTTCATCAGGGGTGGTTAAAGAATACCGGCGAGGAGTAGATGCATGGCCGAGCGTGCCGCCAAGCAGTTAGAACTGAATAAATCTGAATTACCCAATTCCATTACTGAAGTGATTGCCACCTTAAACCGAGCTGGGTTTGATGCCTATATCGTCGGTGGCGGCGTGCGTGATACCTTATTGGGTTTACGTCCAAAAGACTTTGACGCTGTCACCGATGCCAAGCCGCATGAGATCAAAGATGTCTTTGGAAAGCGCTGCCGCATTATCGGTCGCCGCTTTCAGTTGGCGCACGTGTATTCAGGCCGTGAGTTGATTGAGGTTGCTACCTTCCGTGGTCCACCAACCAATGATGCTAATACCAATCAAGACGGTATGATCCTGCGTGATAATGTTTGGGGTGATATCAAACAAGACTTCTCTCGTCGCGATTTCTCTATTAATGCGCTTTATTATCAACCGCTTAAAGGTGTGGTTCATGATTTTTGCGGTGCGCTTGACGACATTGATAATAAAATCATTCGTCTGCTCGGCCATGCGCCAGTGCGTATCGAAGAAGATCCAGTACGTTTGTTGCGTGCTTTACGTTTCAAAGCCAAGCTCGGTTTTGAGTTTGATGACGAGTTAGCCGATCAGTTTCATGATGGCAATTGGGCATTGCTTGAGCAAATATCACCGCATCGTCTCTATGATGAAACCCAAAAAATGTTTACTGGTGGTTATCTGGTGCCATTATTGCCGCTATTGTTTGAGTCGGGCGCGATTGATAGCTTAATCATCTACCCACCATCTGAGCCAAGTGCACTGGTCAATCAAGTCGCTATTAATACCGACAAACGTATTGCTGCGGGCAAAAGTATCAATCCGGCGTTCTTTTATGCTGCGCTATTATGGGAAAACTATCTGCATCAGTTGGCAAAAGCCAAGAAGCGCAATATGCCGTTTGCTGAAGCGCAAATGCACGCCGCTGGTAAAGTGATTGATCGTCAACGTATCAAGACCGCGATTCCTAAATTTGCAGAGCAGTTTATCCGTGATATCTGGATATTGCAGCCAAGACTTGCAGCCCCGCGTAGCAAACAAATCGTCCAACTCTCTGAGCATCCACGTTTTCGCGCAGGTTTTGACTTTTTATTATTGCGTGAGCAATGCGGTGATGCTGAGCATCCGTTATCAGAGTCGACCAATGGTATGGGCGATTGGTGGCAGACGTATCAGACATTGTCTGAACGAGAGCAGCAGCAAGCCATTGATGGTTTTGATGAAAATATTCGTCGCGGTGCCTATAAAAAAGGGCAACAAGCGCAGCGTGGTCGTGGGCGTAATCGTCAAAATTCAGAGTCAAATAGCATCGATCACTCAATATCTCATCAAAAAAATACCAAGCACAGCAAAGCCAATGATACTGCTGAGCAGGGTAGGAATGATCAGAATATGGTAAATGACCCGTCAAATATTCCAGCACGCCGTCGCCGCGCTGCCAGTCAATCAGACTCTGTTAAGCAATCTGGTGGCAGTAACAACAAGCACTATGAATCGCAGCAAGTAAGTCAAGATAGTCATGAGCTTGCTCAGTTACGACTGCTATCTCTTGCCAATAGCAGCAACCAAGCGGCAAATAAACGCCATCATTCCAAGCCTGTACCACTTTTTGTAATCGAGCATGAAAAAGTCGTGCCGCCATTACAGAAGCAGCTATCAAATCGTGATAAGCCTGATAGTCGTCAAGAGACGGCGCAGAAAAAACCTGCCCATAAGAGTGTATTGGCTGAGAAAGCGCTAAAAAATCAGGATGCCAGTTCTGATGCCAATTCTTATAGTAGTAAGGCTGATAGTAAACCTGATCGCTCAAATCAAGCTCAGCAGCCAAAAGCAACACAGTCAGAGGTTATGCCTTCATCTGTGGCTCGTTCGGTAGCAAGATCGCCTGCGCTTGTCAGTATGAATAACGAGCCGATACCGCATAAGCGTCGCCGTCGTCAGCCGAGTGTAGATAGTATAAATCTTGCTAGTAATACAGAGACGCAAGTAACGACTAACAACGACGTTAAAGCTGCAGCAAAGTATGCAAAAAAAGCACCTAAGCCAGCAGCCAAGCCTACTGATAAAACAGATGTTCCGGCTAAAAAAACGGTTGAGCGCAAAAAAGTGGCGAAGGTTACGACACCTGCAAGCGCTAAAAAACCAGCCAGAACGACAGAAGCAAATTCTGCTAAAACCAGCCAAGCTGCTAACGGCAATGTTGGTATGAGTAGTGTGAATGACAATAAAGGCCCTATCCCATCGAAACGTCGCCGTCGCCAGCCTAGTAATGACAATGTCTAATATTACTGACGATGCGGGCAACGCGAATTGGGTAACCTGCTACGTAGGTTTGGGTAGCAATTTGTCTAACGACTTGGGTTCACCAGTAGAACATTTGCAGCAGGCAATCGCAGCGATGCAAGAGCATAAGCAAATACGTGCGGTTCGTGTTTCTTCGTTTTATGCTTCAGCGCCTATGGGGCCGCAAGATCAGCCTGATTTTGTTAATGCCGTCGCTGAGTTTGAGACGATATTGCCGCCTTTTGAGTTGCTTGCTTACTGTCAACAGTTAGAAAAAGAGGCTAAGCGTGCACGAATACGGCGTTGGGGTGAGCGTAGTTTGGATGTCGATATTTTGTTATACGGTGAGGCGCAAATCACTGAGCCACAATTAACCGTACCGCACGCTGGATTGTTTGAGCGTAATTTTGTCTTATTACCACTGCGAGAGTTAGCTCCAGCGCTTATCATTGCTAGCAAGTCGATAGATGACTATCCGCCTAGCAAAGATTGGACAGGCTTAAAATTACTGTAGCCAATCTACTATAAAAGAGTGAAAACGCTTACCTCTTTTAAGGTGAATCACCTATACCAAACGATTGCTAAAAATTTTGATCACAATCAGAATAATAGCTAAAGGTACTAAAGGTACTAAAGGTACTAAAGGTACTAAAGGTACTAAAGGTACTAAAGGTTAATCGAGGATCATATGACGACGTTATCTACTTTAAAAAAATTTAAAAAAGACGGCACCAAGTTCACTTGCTTAACGTGCTATGACTCGATGTTTGCACGCATGATGGAAAAAGCAGAGATTGATACGATTTTAATCGGTGACAGTTTGGGCATGGTGGTGCAAGGTCATGACTCAACGTTACCTGTTACGGTCGATGATATGGCTTACCATACGGCCAATATTGCCCGTAGCAATAAACACGCGCTGATTTTGGCTGACCTACCATTTATGAGCTATGTCACCCTACCAGAAGCGGTTGCCAATAGTCGCCAGCTGATGCAGTCGGGCGCGCATGTGATTAAGATTGAAGGCGGTAGTGAGCTTTGCGATTTAATCACGACTTTGGCGCAAGCAGGGACGCCTACTTGTGTGCATTTAGGATTAACACCGCAATCAGTCAATGTGTTTGGTGGTTATAAAATCCAAGGTCGTGGTGACGAAGCGGCTGATAAATTGCTTGCTGATGCGAAAGCAGTCGTTGCGGCAGGTGCTGCGCTGCTAGTGTTAGAGTGCGTACCTGCTGAGCTTGCAAAAGCAGTGACGGAAGCCGTTGCAGTGCCAGTTATTGGGATTGGTGCTGGTGCAGATACGGATGGTCAAGTGTTGGTCATGCATGACATGCTAGGTATGACGCACGGCCGTGTCCCGCGCTTTATTCATGACTTTTTGACCGATGAACGTAATAGCGCGCGCAGTATCGAAGGCGCATTTGCCCTTTACCAACAGTCAGTACGTGAAGGCAGTTTCCCAACCGAACAGCATCAATTCAATTAATAGTTAGTTTTTACGATTATCAGTAGAAGAATAGTTAACCATGCCAATCATTCATCATCATATCTCCGCATTGCGTACGGCTTTACAGTCTTATCGTGGACAAAAAAATGACAATCAAGATGGCCCACAGCGCATCGCTTTAGTGCCAACGATGGGCAATCTGCATGCCGGTCATCTTGAATTAGTAAAAATAGCCAAGCAACATGCTGATATCGTGGTGGTTAGTATTTTTGTCAACCCTACTCAATTTGGCGCGGGAGAGGACTTTGATAGTTATCCTCGCACGCTTGATGAGGATGTCGCTAAGCTAGCAACGGTCGATACTGATTATGTGTTTGCGCCCAGTATTGAAGAGATGTACCCAGTCTTACCGCCACCGACCTCCGTTCTCGCGGGAGCTATTACCACTCAATTATGTGGTCAATCACGCCCTGGGCATTTTGACGGTGTTGGTATTGTCGTCTCTAAACTGTTCAATATCGTACAACCGGATATGGCTGTTTTTGGACAAAAAGACTATCAACAATTAGCGATTATTAAGCAATTGGTACGTGATTTAAGTTATCCCATTGAAATTATAGGGGCACCTATTGTCCGCGCTGCAGATGGTTTGGCGCTCTCATCGCGTAACCAATATTTAAGTGCCACTGAACGTGAGGTAGCACCTGTTATCCATCAAGCGCTACAATATTTGGCAAAGCAGTTAGAAAAAGGCGAACAGAGCCAACAAGTTGTTCAGTTGTTGCTAGCAGAAACGCATCAGCATATTACGGATGCTGGCTTCATTATTGATTATTTAGACATTAAAACCGATACGCTAGAGTCACTCACTAATGATACTGTAACTTTTAATGTAGAAAATAAGAGTTTGATGATTTTAGTCGCTGCTTGGCTGGGACGTGCACGTTTGTTAGACAATCAATTGGTGACGGTGGATCAATCGTTGTGACATAGTAATTTGCAGGATGCAATGGACTAGAATGGGTGAATCATGGATGTGAGTCAGGGTGAAAATAACAGTCAATCTGAGCAGGCAGCGTGTAAAATAGCAACCGATAAGCTCAGTATCCTAGTGGTATCAGGGCGTTCAGGCTCAGGTAAAACCTCAGTATTAAATATCTTAGAAGATTTAGGATATTATTCTATTGATAACCTACCGTTATCCTTATTGCCGGATGCTGCGCATAAACTGGTCAATGAAAGTGGGATTCGTCGTATTGCGCTTGGCGTTGATATTCGAACACCGCGAGCGGATCTATCCAAGTTTGCAGAGATGCATGCATCCCTAAAAAAAACATACGGGGCGCATGCGGTCAAAGTGGTGTATGTGACCGCGCAAGAAAGTACTTTGATAGCACGTTTTAATGCGACACGCCGCGTACATCCGCTGATGTCACAGGATATCGATAGTGATAATGCCAAGCATATTGCTTTTAATCTACCTGCCGCGATTAAAAAAGAAGTGGAGCTGTTAGAGCCTATCGCAGGTCATGCCGATATCAGAATTGATACCAGCAATTTGAATATTCATCAATTGAAAGACAGCTTGCGTGAACATGTCGGCGTGGACAATCAGATTGTGATTAATCTGCTGTCTTTTGGCTTTAAATATGGCAGTCCTATTGATGCAGATTTTGTCTTTGATGTGAGAATTTTGCCGAATCCGCATTGGAATCCTGAATTGCGTACTTCGACAGGTCTAGACACGGAAGTTGCCGCATTTTTTGCCGACTATCCAGAAGTGGCTGAGATGACTGATGATATAGATAAGTTTTTAACCCGTTGGTTACCCGAATTTTTACACAATAACCGCCATACAGTGACAGTGGCTATTGGCTGTACTGGTGGTAAGCATCGTTCAGTATTCATCACCGATAATTTACAACGTCGTCTTGCCGATGTTATGCCGCAAAGTATAAAAGTGCTGGCGAAACATCGTGAAAAAAATCGTTGGTAGTTATTGGTAAACACTGGGGCATATCTTCATTTTTATTACTATTTCTAAAATGAGGACATGTCCCTGTTAATTTTATTATTTATTATTTTGGAAAGCTTTTATGATTGACTGGAAAGAACAGGATATGCGCGTCTCGCGCACTGAACTCAAAAAAGCCCATGAGCGCTTGCAGAAGTTGTCGATACCACTTGCCAGCTTATCGAAAAAGCAACTCAAAAATCTGCCAGCCAGTGACTATTTTATGGCAGAACTCATGGCATTGGCCGATATCACCAGCGCTAATGCTCGTATTCGCCAAACCAAGCGCGTTGGTAAGCTGATTAGTGAAGAAAACCGCCACGAATTGGTAAAAGCATTATTTGATGCGTTTTTCCCTAAAGAACAAGTCTCAAAAATAGAAAGTTGGTTTGAGCGTTTAAATATTAATGATGAAGGGACGCTTAAGCAGTTCGTTAAACAATACCAAGCATCTGAACAAAATAGTATGTATCAATTACTGTTATGGATTGAGTACGCCAAGCATACCCAAGATGATGAGCTGATGGCAGAGTCTAAAGCGGATTTAGCCAGTTATATTCGTGAAGTCACTATTTTGTCGCAATTGAAAAAAGAAAAATAATAAGATGATAGCGGCTAAATAACTTTGACCACTATTTATACAATATCTCCACTTATAAATTAATGTAGTCTGCAAATGCAAAAAGCCAATCATCAAGTGATTGGCTTTTTTATGGGTAAGAGCATTTAGCTACAAATGACACTTGTAGATAAATGCTAGTCCCTAATTTATAACGGTACCTAATTTATATTAGTACTTAACTTATTTCTTTTCAGCACGCACTTTGTCAACCAAATAGTCAACGACTTTAGGTACAGTGGCACTTTCACCAGTGACAACGTATTTGCCTTGCACGACGACTGCTGGCACACCAGAGAGCTGATAACGCTTAGCGCCTGCTTGTGAACGACCAATTTTCGTACCAACGGCGAATGAATTATAAAGGCTATTGAATTTCTTCTCATTAACGCCTTTCGATGCATACCATTTGCTTAATGATGATTGGTCAAAGATTTTCTTACCATCTTTGTGAATGGCATCAAATAGCGCGTCATGAGTCTTGTCTTCAAACCCTAGCAGCTGAGCGGCATAGAAACCACGAGCGTTGGCTTCCCAGACAGGGTTAAGCGCTGCTGGCGTTTTGAAAAAGGCAACGTCTTTGTCTTTGTTTTTAGCCCATTTTTCCATGTGCGGGTTAAGAACGTTACAATGCGGGCAACCATACCAAAAAAACTCACGAACAATGATAGCATCACCGCTGATTTTTTCTGGATTGTCTAGCACGCGATAGTCTTTTCCGGCGACATAGTCGGCAGCTTGTGCGCCCATAGTGGCAAGTCCAATGGCCATGGCCAGACCAGTCAGTGTGATGACACGTTTCATACTTTATCCTTGAGGTGTGAAAACTTAGGGTTTGTTGAGATGTTTTAGTATCGTATGGTTTTGGGTATAGCGCACAGGTTTTTAAAGTGCCCAAACGAGACAGCGTCGAGTATAATCGAACTATAGTGACGTATCGACTATAATAACGTAAAACATGGTCGCTTGTGAATCCGATTCTTAACTAATGGTTGTAAAGCTGTGAGCCATTATTTAAGGCTTATTTCACCGCATTTTTTGGAATTTTTTTAGCGTTTTATTATTTAGGTTTTGGGCTGTTTGAGGCATCTATCCTCTAAAAAAACGGTACAGAAAATATGAACGTTTGCTAAAAGTATTCACAATCGCTGACGATGTACTCACGACAAAGCTGCCGCTCTCATGCTAATATTAGGTACATAATTGTGCACTGTATATGATTACAACGATAATGACAATAAAGGAAAAATGCAATGAGCTCAGCTCCATCTTCCTCGCCTTCTTTGAATGAGCAAGCAAACAGCAGTCTTGATGATACAACGCCTACCGCCATTAATGTAGATCCTAGCGAAGTCGACAAATTTAATAAGTTGGCAAGCGAATGGTGGAGCAAGACGGGTGCATTTGCGACTTTGCATGAAATAAATCCACTGCGTTTAAATTGGATAGAAGAAAGCGTCAAGCGCAGTTATCAAAATGACAGTGCTGATACGGACATTCATAAAACGGCTGAAACAGGCTTGGCTGGAAAAAAAGTGCTCGATGTCGGCTGTGGCGGTGGTATATTGTCAGAGTCTATGGCACGTCGCGGTGCGGATGTGACAGGGATTGATTTGGGTACCGAAAATCTAAAAGCGGCAGCGCTGCATGCAAAGCAAAGCGCTTTACATGAGACGTTGCGCTATCAGCATATCCCAGTAGAAGAATTGGCCAAAACTCATGCAGGTCAGTTCGATGTGGTGACTTGCATGGAGATGCTCGAGCATGTGCCTGATCCCAGCTCGATTGTACAGGCGTGTTTTGAGTTATTGGCACCAGGCGGTGTTTGCGTGCTATCGACGATCAATCGAAACCCTAAATCATATCTATTTGCCATCGTTGGGGCAGAGTATGTATTGCGCTTGCTCGATCGCGGCACTCATGACTATGCCAAATTCATTACGCCAGCTGAGCTAGACAAAATGGCAATTGACGCTGGATTTACACGTCAAGATATTATTGGCTTGCATTATAATCCGCTGACCAAGCGCTACTGGCTGGCTCAAAATGTCGATGTCAATTACATGATGGCAGTACATAAGCCATTTGCTTAAGCTGAATGCCGTATTTGGTTGTTTTCATGCCATACTATTTCACTCAACACCTTATTTATATTAAGAGCATTCACTATGAGCCAATTTGTAAAAGCGGTTTTATTTGATCTCGATGGGACATTAATCGATACGGCTGCTGATTTTGTCCGTATTATCGGTAAAATGAGCCGCCAAAATGATTGGCAAGCACCGCCTGAAACAGAAATCCGCGAGCAAGTTTCTGCTGGTGCCTCAGCGATGGTACAGTTGATGCTACGTCATAACGATCAAATTGAGGTTAGCGAAGAAGCTTTGCAGGAGTTTCGCCAACAGTTTTTAGATGATTATGAAGCTGAGATATGCGTCGATAGTTGTGTGTTCGCTGAATTAGAAGACGTGTTGACTGCTCTTGAAGAAAAAGGGGTGCCATGGGGTATTGTGACCAACAAGCCGCGTTATTTGGCAGAGAAGTTACTAGAAAAGATGCAGTTAGACGGGCGCTGTTCTGCTTTGGTTTGTCCTGATGATGTGTCTCGCTCAAAACCTGACCCAGAGCCTATGTATGCGGCGTTAGAGAAGCTTGGTATCCCTCGCGGCGCCGCTGAAAGCGTGATTTATGTTGGCGACCATATCCGTGATATCGAAGCTGGTAATGCGGCTGGCATGCCGACGATTCTAGCTGCTTATGGTTATATTCCGCCTGAAGATCAAAAAAACCTAAAGAAATGGGGTGCAGATTATATTACTGATACGCCTGAGCAATTAAATAAACTGTTGCTCTCTTCTGGTAAATTTGACTATTTATAAATAAAATTATAAATCGAGTCCGCCACACTCTATGTTTTTAAAGAAACATGATAAATATTTAGCATCCCAACTATTAAACGATAAGCAGTGAGCAATGCCATGAGTGACAATATTAACCAGTCAGCTAGTCAGCAAGACCACCAGAAAACCGTTCAAAGTCTAACTCAACCGTTAACTCATAATGATATTCGCAACTTTGTACCATCTGACAATTGTTTAGACGGTAAGACTATTTTGGTCACGGGGGCAGGTGACGGTATCGGCCGCGTTGCCGCGCTGACTTATGCTCGTTATGGAGCGACAGTCCTGTTATTGGGACGTACCAGCAGCAAGCTTGAATATGTTTATGATGAGATTGAAAGTCTTGGCGGCAAACAGCCTGCCATGCTACCGATGAATCTAGAAGGAGCAACTTATGCTGAGATGCAGCAGTTAGAGGGGTTGATTAATAAAGAAGTCGGTCAGCTCGATGGTATCTTGCACAATGCGGGCATGCTTGGGCAGCTAACCCCACTTGAGATGTATGACGTCGATACTTTTGCACAAGTTATGAAGGTGAACTTTACCTCGACGTTTATGCTCACCCAAGCACTGCTACCACTACTTAAAGATGCTGAGAATGGTTCTATTGTTTTCACCTCTAGCACGGTCGGTACACATCCTCGCGCGTTCTGGGGTGCTTATGCGCTGTCCAAGCAAGCCGTAGAAGGTATGAGTGATATCTTTACCCAAGAGACGCAGAATACGACTAATTTACGTTTTAACTGTGTCAATCCTGGTGGCACTCGTACCAATATGCGCGCCCATGCTTATCCAGGAGAGAGTCCTATGAGCTTAAAAACGCCTGAAGATATCATGGCAGGCTATGTTTGTCTGATGAGTGATGCCAGTATCGGGGTACGCGGGCAAGTGGTCGAGCTACAGCCAAAAGATTAGTCATGTGATTTTTTGCTAGGAAATGTCATTACTTAGCGCATTTATTCGCATACTTTCAGATTGAGGCATGCTCTAGTAGGTTGCAATTAATTATAAACAACCCCATCTATTTGTTATTAAAGCGATTTGTAATATCTGATTATCGTAAATAGGATAGAATTATGGCAGGTGGTTGGTCAAGAGATGGTGCTGAGCATGAGCAAATGGATGCAACGGTAAATGATGCATTAGAGCGGGCAAGACGTGCGTTGCCAACTGGCATCAGTGCCGAGATGTGTGATGAATGCGGCAAGCCTATTCCAGAAGCACGGCGGTTAGCAGTGCCTGGTATTCAGCATTGCGTCAGCTGTCAGACAGAACTTGAACAAGAGGCGAGAGCCGCTGAGTTGTTCAACCGGCGCGGTAGCAAAGACAGTCAATTACGTTAAAAAAGAAAAAGGGCAGACATTGCTATATCGAACAGCAATGTCCGCCCTTTTTTTGTCTATTACTATATAACCAGTGCCATTAGTTCACGGTCGCAGGTATCCCAATCGATAGAAGGTAGCGTCTCTATAGAAGATAAAAATGCTGTCCTATCTTTTTCTTCTGAGCGGTCGCTTTCTACCGCTGTATCGTTGTCGTTATTAGTATTTGCATCCAACTGTAATATAATCTCTAGCCGACTATCAACTTGTGCGCTGACCGTACTAGTGGTTAAGCTGTCAGGGGTAAAATTGATTTGTAGCCAGCCATCAGACGTATGAACCACACCTTTGATACGTTGCCAGTTCGGTAGTGTTAATAACCAACTCTGTAACTCATCCGCTTTTAATATGTAGTGCGCTGGCAGTCTCCAACCCGCCAACTGTAACTCTTGCTGTTTTTCATGATAACGATAAGGTAGCTCAATATCTGTGCTGGTCTGCGAATCATCTTTGTTTGTAAAAGCGTCGGATGACAAGGTGGTCGATATCGATAGGGCATTACTCTGCGGTTGCAAGCTAGTAGTCGATTTTTGAGGGTGAACAATATTGACTGTACGTTGTTTCGAGATAACCTGACTGGGCTTGGTTAGCTGAGTTTTCAACTCTGACACGCTTGATTCTGATAAAAGAATATTGGATGAGTCGTTTGTATCATGAGATATCTGCTCAGATGCTGCCCAAATAATTTTTACCTGTGCATTGAGCTTGGCTATCCATTGTTGCAGTGCTTGCTTTTCGCTATCGCTCAATTGAGCATAACGATTAATGACTAACACATCGGCATCACGGACATGCGCTTGAAAACCGTCATGATGACGATATTTATCTTGTTGCCATTGCACGCCACTCAGTACCGTTATTACTGCCTGCATATTGAGCGCTGTTTGCCAATGCGGTGCACTGAGCTGCATGATAAGCTCACGTGGATGAGCAAGCCCTGTAGGTTCGATGAGCAACCGCTGTGGATGATGCTCACTAAGTAGCCGACTGATGGCAATTTGTAATGGCAGCTGACTGGTACAACAAATACAGCCACCACTGACTTCGCGTATCGCAATATTATCTTGCTCAGGCTTACTATCTTGCGCGCTTGCCAGCAGCGCACCATCAATACCGATACGACCAAACTCATTGATTAGTAATGCCCAGCGCTCATCGGCAGGTTTGATAGCAAGCAGCTGATTAATCACTGTGGTCTTGCCAGCACCCAAAAACCCTGTCACCAAGGTGCAGGGTATGTTTTGAAAAATAATAGGTTTTTTCACAGAGACACTCATCATATAGGCCGTATTTGTGAGTAATCAAACACGGCCTATATTAAATGGAAATGATATTAGCGTGTGTCCTCAATTCAATCGATAATCGGAATTTTCGAAATGAGGACACACATAGTCAAAAGTTACTCACTTTTAACGGTTTCTACTTCAGCTTCGTCAGGAACGAATACGTAGCCTACACCCCAAACGGTTTGGATGTAACGCGCTTGTGAAGGGTTGTCTTCAATCAAACGACGCAAACGTGATACCTGTACGTCGATAGAACGCTCCATCGCACCCCATTCACGACCACGCGCAAGGTTCATTAGTTTGTCACGGGTTAATGGCTCACGTGGATGCTGTACCAGTGCTTTTAGCACCGAAAATTCACCTGTCGTTAAAGTGACAACATTGCCGTCACGTTTAAGCGTACGTGTCGATAAATCAAGCGTCCACGGTCCAAACTCAACCACTTCAAGCTGATGGCTTGGTGCGCCAGGCAGCTCGCGATTTTGACGACGTAATACCGCTTTAATACGAGCCAATAGCTCTTTGGGGTTAAAGGGTTTTGGCAGATAATCATCTGCACCCGCTTCTAGACCAGCGATACGATCGGCATCACCACCTTTGGCTGTTAGCATAATGATAGGAATGTCACCATTATCTTCGCGTAGACGTTTACAGATACTGATGCCGTCTTCGCCTGGTAGCATCAAATCGAGTACCACCAACGAGAAAAGCTCACGCTGCAACAGCTTATCCATTTGACTACCATCATGAGCGGTACGAACGACAAAACCGTCGTCTTCTAGAAAGCGCTGTAATAAAGAGCGCAAGCGTGCATCGTCATCAACGACTAAAATTCGCTGAGTTAAGGTATCAGGGCTGTTATTTTCAGACATACAGGCATCCTCTTATAAAAATTATTATTAGTAGAAATTATCGTTAACAGTCAAGGCTAAAGGTTATATAGTCAAAATGATATAAAGAAAATACGGTGTCAGGTTCGTTGAGTCTACTATTTATAGTATTTTAACGTGCTGTCCTCATCGCTAAATTATCTTGAATCGACTATACAAAAAAACCTGAGCAAAAAAACTGTCTTTATTCAATGAGTGGTCAAAAGTAAAGGTCCGTCTCAATCCATCATAAATTTGAATACTATTGTTCAATGCGTCAGCGCGTACCAATATTTGCGCCTTCGATACTTTAGTGTATAAGATTGCACCACTAATTGCATCACCCATCAGGACAAATGCTGTATGCGTTTGTTTAACAAAGCGACAGAACCTATGATATGAGACGATTTTCGTCATAAAACTAGCGATAAATAACGAAAAGATAAAAAGGATTTTTATTCATGCAGCTTTTGCTATAATGCAAAACTACATTTCTCAACGATTGATACGTCTATGAGTAGCACTGATACCTTAACGCCATCTCAAACCTCGACAAATGCACAGGTTTTGGATGCAACCACACACGCGAATATTCACGACAAGCTTGCTCGCGCGCTTGGCATTAAGACTGCTCAAGTCAATGCGTTTGTCAAACTTTACGATGAAGGCGCGACCGTTCCATTTATTGCCCGTTACCGTAAAGAAAAGACGCAGAATCTTGACGATGCGCAATTGCGCGCTTTAGAGAAGTCACTCAATTATGAGCGCGATATGGCTACCCGTCGCCTCAAGATTACTGAGCTGCTCAGCACTCAGGGCAATTTGACTGACGAGCTACAGACGCGTATCGATAATGCGACGTCGAAACTTGAGCTTGAAGACATCTACTTGCCATACCGCCCGCGTCGCCGCTCTCCTGCCGCCAAGGCACGTGCTGCTGGTCTTGATGTGGCAGCGCAAGCCGTCTTGACGCAAGCCGTCACGCCAACTGACGCATTAGCAGACTATCAAGTTCAATCGAGCATTACCGATGATAGTGGTAATGAGATCGAAGTTGATTTTAGCGATATCACCAAGCAACTTGCTGGTATACAGGCCATCATCGTTGATGAATGGACGCAGGCTTTGGCTTTGCTAGACAACTTGCGCAGTGGCTTTGCCAAGACGGCCAGTATCGTATCTGCCGTTGCTAGTGAAGAAAAACGCGAAGTCGGCGAGAAATTCAAAGATTACTTCGAGCATAGTGAAAGCCTTGCGCGTCTGCCGAATCATCGTTTATTAGCGATGCTACGTGGTCGTCAAGAAAACGTCTTGGGTCTAAAAATCGAAGGTGAAGACGCGCCATTTATCGAAAAAATTATTAAGCATTTTGATGTTGATACTAAAGCGCCAGCCGAGCGTCAAGCATTTTTGACAGAAGCGGCGACGAGTTTGTGGAAAGACAAATGGCGTCCGCATATTGAACACCGTTTATTGACGGAAAAACGTCTGACTGCTGAAGCGGATGCGATTGACGTATTTGCCAATAATTTGCAGCACTTATTAATGTCAGCGCCTGCCGGTCGCAAAGTAATTTTAGGCGTTGATCCTGGCATTCGTCATGGCGTAAAAATGGCCATCGTCGATGCTCAAGGTCACGTCATGTTAGACAGCGAAGACAAGCCTGTCGTCGCAACCGTTTATCCATTTGCCCCTGATAATAAGATGGATGAAGCCAAAAAAGTCATCGATGAATTATTGAGTACTTACCACGTTGATTTGGTGGCTATCGGTAATGGTACGGCGAGCCGCGAAACAGATGCGATGATTAAAGAAATTTTGGCTGCCAACTCTGAATTACAAGCCAAATCAGTTATCGTCAATGAGTCAGGTGCGTCTGTTTATTCAGCCAGTGAGCTTGCCACTGACGAGCTTGGTAACTTAGACGTTTCGGTACGCGGTGCGGTTTCTATCGCCCGTCGCTTACAAGATCCATTGTCAGAATTGGTCAAGGTTGATCCAAAAGCGATTGGCGTTGGTCAATATCAGCATGATGTCAACCAAACGCAATTGGCAGATAGTCTTGATAAAGTCACGCAAGATAGCGTAAATGCGGTTGGCGTTGATGTGAATACTGCAAGCCCAGCTATCTTGGCGCATATCGCTGGTTTGAATAAAAACGTCGCGCAGCAAATCGTGACCTATCGTAAAGAGCATGGTGCTTTTGAAAGTCGTGAATCATTGAAAAACGTTCCACGCTTAGGCGCTAAGACCTTTGAACAAGCAGCAGGCTTCTTGCGTATCCATGGTGGTAGTAATCCCCTTGATGCCACTGGTGTGCATCCAGAAAGCTATGCGCTGGTCGATAGCTTATTGGCACAAACTGGTAAAGCATTGCCAGAAGTCATCGGTAATGACGGCATATTAAATACGATAGATACCACTGCACTGGCTGCTAATGATGACAATATTAGTGTAACTGCTATCATCGAGGAGCTAGCCAAACCAGCACGCGACCCACGTCCTGAATTTAAGACTGCTAACTTCCGTGAAGACGTTAACAGTATTAAAGACTTGAGCGAGGGCATGCAGCTTGAAGGCGTGGTGACCAATGTGACAGCCTTTGGTTGCTTCGTTGATGTTGGCGTTCATCAGGATGGTTTGGTACATATCTCACAAATGGCCAATGACTTTGTCGCTGACCCGATGAACCGCGTCAAGCCTGGCGATATTGTTTCGGTACGTGTCATCTCTATCGATGAAAAACGTGGTCGTATTGGCTTTAGTATGAAGCCAGAATCTGAAAAGCCTGCGCGCCCAGCAGCGAAATCGGCTGAAAGTACTGGTAATGATGAGAAAGTCAGTCGTCCACGTAGCGATCATGCAAATAGCAAACGCCCAAACAGTAGCCGTCCAGCGACTGATAAGCGCCCGTCGAAATCTCGCGGTAATCGTCAGGATAAAGACAATGCTAATAACGATCGTAGCAAAGCGCCAAGGGCTGATAAAGCAGAAGCACCTAGCAAAATGGGTACGTTTGGGGCGCTGTTACAGGAAGCTGGCGTGACTAAAACCAAAAAATAGTTAATGTTAATAGTGATAAAAAAGGCAGCCATTAGGCTGCCTTTTTTATGGAATGTATCTAAAAATAGAAATTGTTAATGAACACTAATAACTACTCAAAACTTAACTCGCTGAATAACCTCTTCTGCGTGATTTCAGTTAACAGCGGGGTTCATATCGTACTTTATTTCGTATTCTATAATTCTTCTGTGGCTTCTTCAGCTTCTTGTAATTTTTCTTGTGTATCTAACGAGTCTTCTTCTTGCATCGCTTCTTCAGAATCTTGAATCAGCTCTTGCTCGGCATCCATTGCTTCTTGCTCAGCTTGAAGCTCAGTAGTCATCGGCTGTTGATTAGCACTGTTGTTAACGCTTGCTCTTGAGATAATTTGTGTCTCACTAATCTGAAATGGGCTAGACTGATTGTCTACTGAAGCATTATTTGTATTGTCACCTTCCATCTCAAGTGTGGTGGCGGTAGCCGCTGCTTGCACATCTACTGCCGCAGTATCAGCAGGTGCTGCCATAGCCAAACTTGGGATAGTGAGCGCAGCGCCGATCAGTAGCGATAAAGATAGAGTATTTTTTTTCATTAATCAATTCCTTAATTTACAATCTTATAATGTCAGTTTAAAAAATTTCAAACTTGACGCTTATGTTGCTAACTGCTGTATACAGCAGTTGCATATCACACATTCATTTAGTAATTCAAATCTATATATTTAATATATCTAACATTTAATTGATAGACAAAATAAAATCATGATAACCATTAAGAGACTATCATGATGGATTTGGATAAAGAGCTTTATAAGCTGACCTAAATCAGTGATAAAAATCTAAAGGGGAGAATACCAACTAAACAAGCGTTAGTTCAGTAGTCCATAGATTAAAATTCTAACAGACGGATGTTAGCAGGTGACTTTGTGCAACTACTGTATGGTTATTGTCAGATAGGAAAATAGTATTATTTGCTACTTTCCTATCTCTAATTCTTATAACAATGATGTCTCAACGAATCTTGTTCGTTTATATTTCATTAGAGTCTTATTCAATAACAATATACTTGCCAGTATTTGGATCAACGACGCGTTGTTGAGTGCTGCTACTAGGAACACGAATGACTGGGAAGGTTTGATTGATTTCAGTATTGTCGATGACATCCGCATCTGCTTCTTCACCAACGATTACAGTACGGTTAGCCTCGTCTTCGATAGCAATGGCTGTACCTGACGCTGTGTTTACTCGCTTGATTTGATCTTTCGGTACGATGATGACTTCTTTGACACTATATTTAGTAGGGCGGATAACACGTGTGGTTTCAACGATGACAGGCTCTACACGGCGATCTTCGATAATCGCGAGTTGTGCTTCTGGTGCTTCAGCTTCTTTTGTTTCGCTCATAATAGGCGTTGGAAACTTGGCACCGAAGTGGTTATCGCACTGCTGCATGCTTAAACGTACTGGATTGCCAGCCTTATCCATATAGACGTTGACAGGCATATCAGCGGCGATAGGGACGTATTTCCCAACCAATGCACCCGAAACACCATAGCGACCATTTGACTGCCCAACCCCTAAATCACAAGCACCTGCTGAGTAATCACTGGCTGTTAAGTTGTTTGCATTGACCACTGTCTGAGGAATCATTACTTCAGACAAGCGCATTTTTTTGACAGTCGCTTCACCTGCTTGGCGCTTTGGGTTTTGATAAGTATAAGGGGTATAAAATTTGGCCGAACCGTCTTTGACAGCGGTGACACACTCCTCATAACTGTCATAGCCAACATTGCCGTGGCTATCGGTAGTCATAGCAGCATTAGCAGAGCTTGCAAACATAGCAAGACCAGATGTCATCACAGCAGCGGTCAATATATTCATTTTCATTGTCATGTCCTTTTAATTAGATGAGGGGCTATTGATTTATTCCAAGTTTATGATAAATCAGTAAAACTTAATTTTTATTAATATGATTTTTATTGCATTAGAAAATTACTCTGACGCGTTTAAAGTCCAAATGAAATGTTAATGAGCCAATTATTCCTCTCAAAGCTGCTATGCAATATGGATTAAAAAATATGGGGTAAAAAATCGCCTAACTTTTTTTATCCTACGTCATTCACTGCAATATGGCTGTGACATTACTCTAGAAATGTGTAGCTTAATGTATTAAAAAGGCAAGAAGTGCCAATATCGTTTACCAAAGAATCACGTTATTATTATTTATTAACAATCGCTCAAAAAATTGCAATCTGAATAATGAGAAAAAATAGGCAATAAAAAACCGGATCTCATTGCTAAGATACGGTCATTAGTGCGCTATGAAAAATCAGCGTGTTTTGATTTTATAAATGGGTGCTTTTAAGAATCGACAACTTCAAAACTAAGACCTGCATGCTCTTCTAAACGCGCTAGCAGATGATTACCCATGGCAGAGGCTGGCGTCCAAAAACCGCCACCAACTTCTTCTTTGCTGATATCTTGTGCTAAACATAATGCTGATTGCGCTAGCATACGCGAAGTACTGCCATAACCTGGATCTTTGTCACCCGTTACTTTCGTATTGATTGTGTCTTTATTAGCCGTTGCCCCAAAGAGGCGAATGTCAAAGTAGCCGTTTGCTTGCTCTTCTGCAGACGGACCAGAACCTGACTTGGGTAGCACGTGCTTAGCTAATAATTCACGGCTCGGTTTGACCATCATAGCAGTAGCAAATCCAAACAAGCCTGCGCTCATTGCATAGCTTGATAATTGACCTTTCACACCATCTTGCATCCACATTGCTTCGTCATATTTAAAGTCACGACCATATTCATAGCCAAGCAATTGGTTGGTGCGATGCACGATACGGGTATTGATACTGGCCATGACAAAAGGCGCAAGCCAGCGTTTGTGCTCACTATCGTATTCTGGCTTACTGACATTAGCTTGGCGCACGTTTGGCGCATCTTTATCATCGTTGAGTAGATAAGGATTTGCTACTTGCTTACGACGTGACTTATCCTTTCCAACTTCTTCAAAAATAGTCGCCATCGAGGCAATGGTACCACCCGATAGACCGCCTTTCGCCGCTTTGACCCGCATATGAATCACATCGCAGGCGCTGCCAAATTTCTCTTCTGCTTGGATTTGGGTAAAGTAGACGCCCAAATCTGATGGAATCGAATCAAAGCCACACGAGTTGACAATACGAGCGCCGCTTTGCTTTGCCGCGTCCTGATACTTGTCCATCATGTCTTTGATGAATATGGCTTCACCGGTGAGGTCGACATAATCTGTCCCATGAGTGGTACAAGATTTGATCAGCGGCTCACCGTATTTAAGATAAGGACCGACGGTTGAAATGATGACTTGGGTTTGTTTGGTCATCTCATCAAGGCTATCCGCATCGTCACTATTAGCAAGAATAATATCGACAGTGCTGCCAAGTTTAGATTGCAATTCGTTCAGTTTTGCTTCATCACGCCCAGCAATCGCCCACGTGACATCGGCGCCATCTTTGTCTTTAGTATTAGATAAAAACTCTGTTAAATAGTGTGCTGTGATTTGACCAACAAAGCTGGTTGCACCATATAAGACGACCGCGTAAGGACGATTTTCATCGTTGTTCTGTCGTGGATTGTTTGCAGTATCCGTATTGGTATCCATATTTATTATCCTTAATAGATGTTTTGATGAGTCGTGTGACGTTTAAAATTTGTTGCCATTTAACAGTCAGAGTTTGAGGTCTGATTTTTTGATAGCAATCAGGCAGATATATTAAAGTATTTTTGACCAGTAAAAATGACTTGTAAGTTACTGTTTATAGCAGATTATATGATGGAAATGTTGACGGCTAAGTAATAACTAACCATCTATACACATAACTCCCATAAAGAGATGAAAAAAAGGTTCGATGTTAAGATTTGCTACAAAGGTTACATAACCTACCGATATCATTACCAAAATGAACGTTTTCTAAAGATAAATATTGCTAATCTATGGTCGTAAGCAGTAATAATGGTGAAAAACTAATAAGTATTAAAAAAACAAAAAGGAACCTTAGAGAGAGCAAGGCAGTCATTAATAATAGTAATTATTTCTTATTAATAATTAGACCTCTTGCAAAAGTCATAAACCAAGCTCGAAATTAACAACACCGGCGAATA